>CAXTUE010000012.1:16097-16954 GCA_964247355.1 uncultured Ktedonobacteraceae bacterium
AATGCTTATCGCAAGGTCTTTATTTGCCAGCCCGACATGCACGTGCAACCCAAAAATCAGGTCAGAACGCACCACGTCTTGATACTCTCTTGCCAGTTCGATGTAGCGTTCACCCTCGGTATTCTTCTGATCGCGCCAGGACGAACTGGGATGCGTACCCGCACTAATAATGGCAAGTCCCTCTTCGCTGACAAGCTTTGCTAAAGCGGCACGTGTCGAGCGTACCTCCTGGCGAGCAACTTCGATATCAGGCAGAATCTTTGAGACCAGTTCAATTGTTGACTGCGACATCTCCTGCTTGAGTTGCTCGCCAAGTGAGTTCGCCCCCTTCGCAATCATAGCGTCCGCGTCAGAGCACAATTCACCCGTCTGACTATCCACCAACTGAAACTCTTCCTCAATTCCCAGCGTAAAACGCTTTTGCATGCAATACTCCTTATGATAGGGACAGAACTCTACTGTATACCTTCTGGTACGTTTTAGTGAACAATGCAGTTTCTAAAAATCCCCTTCTGCGACTCGCAACACGGTCAGACCGAGGCTTCGCCAAAACTCTACAACCTGTTTTCTATCATCCAAAACGAATTTAATTGTATAACGTCCCAGCATATTTTGCTCGTATATCTCTTGCTTGATGATCGCGTCTTTGCGGATATCACCTGCTGGACGCATAAAAAGAGCTGTATACTGAATGCTATGTTTCTGTAACCAGCGTTCGGTCTGCGGTCGATGCTGCTCACTTCGGCCCGATGCCAGCAAAATGTCATAGCCATTCAGAAAGTACGTCTTGAGAATATCGGCAACCGGCTCGTTCACAAGGTCCTCTTCACAACGAGATGCGTCGTATGGATTGCGTC
>CAXTUE010000012.1:16964-20181 GCA_964247355.1 uncultured Ktedonobacteraceae bacterium
GCGCGAGTGTGCCATCAAGATCACATACAATGGCAGTGGGCAGCGACGGATCGAACTCAAGCACAGGAGGTTTGGGCTGCAAAAAGTCGCGATACATCTGCCGTATCACGCGTTCGCCGACATAATTCGGACGCTTGCGATCACGCTGAATACACGTCTCGACATCCACATCCGTAAAGTCTTTTATCTCGATAGTTGCGGTATCTCCGACAAGCGTACGTATATCACGCTCATGCATTGGATGCAAATTTGTGTCGTCAATTAGTACGCTATACCCCTGTTGAATAGCAGCGAGAATCAGGGCATTTCGTGCCTCGCGTATAAAGACTTCACGATGCTTGCTATGCTTTCCAGCATCAAGCATGCTTCTGAGCATGTCTTTACTAATGATCTTATATTGCCCGTTGTGCTTCTCTACCTGCTCTACACACCATGTACTTTTGCCACTAGCTGCCAACCCTTTTACAATCACACACGTTGGCTTATTCATACTAAACGTCCTCGTCTACAACAAAAGGTCGTGATGCCTCTGGATATAAAAGTCGCCAGATCATATCTGCATAGTTCTTCTTATCAAGCATGGCAAAGACAATACCTGGATAGTGCTCTTTTGTCACAAGCATCGCCTGCTCTTTGCGCGTCGGAAGATGCTCCACTCGCTGTACCGCCTCTCGACATTGCGTCTCAATTGCTGCAAACTGGAAGAGCAAATCTTCGCGAGTACGTTTCACCCACGCATAAAACTCATCGGGGACACGCTCTAAAAGCGGCTCTAGCGTCTGGTTTGTACGCAGCAAATCCCAGATAACACGCGCACTGACATGCGTAATAATATGATGTAGACGTACATACTCCGCGAACTTCATTTTAACGCGTAGCCCGCTCTCAAAACGAACTACAAAGCCTTCGGCGTTTTCCTGCTCCATCTTCCTCAACTCTACAATATCACTGATACCGTCATAATGTTTTACTATAGGAAAAGGCCATGTATTCTTCAGAGCGTCACTATGAATAGCAAGTTCCGCTCCGGTCTCCGTCACTATCACCGCAAGCAAAATCAGGTCTTCTTGTGTACCGTAGTTTACGATAATACGATTCTCCGGGTACACTATCTCGAATAGATATGTGTAATCAGGCCGAAAATGAAACTCGCTATAGCGTTTTTGCAGGATACGATTCGCGCGTATTGCTTGTTCGCTTGTAAAGCTGCCACGCGTAGCAATTTGTGGCTTACCCTCATACACGAACAGGATACCAAGAGATCCGTCAAGCTTCTCCGTTACCGTAAACGGCTCTAATGGGAGCGGCTCTGTAATCTCCTCATAATTAAAGAATTTTTGAAATGCACGAGCGACAACAGTTCCATCTGTACGCGTGATAAGTCCACGACACATAAGCGTTTCAGGCGTCCAGTAGTGTTCGTACTGCGTTTTAGCTGTATAATTCCAGATGAGCAAATCAGCAGTGGGATGAGGACGTGCGGTAAGGTAGCCATCCTTTACAAGCTGCTGTAACGCTTCAACGTTTACGCGCATGTATCTGTCCTCCTTACAAATCGCAAGATTTTCTATGTGTAACATCTTCTGCATGAGTATAACACGAAGCTTTTGTTTTTGTCACGCTGTCGTCCTGTCACCAATTACACAAGTTGACAACAGTTGTTTGCATCGCTAGTATAGTAATGAAGATAAATAAACAGGAGGGAAGATTTTATCAATCTTATGCAGAGACGACCTCCTACTAAAAGAATGTTTGAAGAATTAAAGCGAATAAGGCATTTAATCATGCAGGATCGTCATGGAAAGCTCTTTGAAGATTCAGCAGAGGAAATTCAGCAGATGCGCGAAGAGCGAACACAGCACTTATTAGACATATCGTCAGGAAAATACAATGACGATGAACTTTGTAATGTCTAGTATAACCTTCCTCTAATGCCACATGATATAATACCTCAATATACACTTGCTTTGGGAAGGAGCCTACCATGCGCTTACAGGGAAAAACGATTGGTTATTTTGTTGCTCAAGAGGTAGAAGACCTGGAATTCTGGGTCCCTGTGATGCGCTTACGCGAAGAGGGAGCTAAGGTCATTGTGATTGGCCTGACGACGGAGACCGTGCATGGCAAACATGGCTTAACGATGACGCCAGATGTAAGCATCGAAGAGGCACCTCATGCGGACGAACTGGCTGGTCTGGTCATTCCAGGTGGATGGGCACCAGACAAATTGCGCCGCAATGCTGGCATTCTGCAATTAGTGCGGAACGTACACGCGCAAAACAAGATTATCGGCACCATCTGTCACGGCGGCTGGGTTCCGATTTCCGCAGGTATCCTTAAAGGACGGAAAGCCACTGGCTCAAAAGGTATCAAAGATGATATTACGAACGCGGGCGGCATCTGGGTAGATGAGGCTGCATTCCGCGAGGGCACCATGGTGTGGGGACGTGTCGTAGAGGATATCCCCGATTTTTGCCGTGAACTTGTGGCGGCTTTTGCAGAATAATTTGGTTTACAGAAAAAAATCAACAGGTTGCGATGGTGCTTGTTAACAAATCACGTATTATGTCGGCTGTAGGGACCGCATTCATCACGTCCTGGTCTCAGTTCGATTGCTAACTAGAGGTGATTAATGCGGTCCCTACCTTCACGAAAAGCACAATCGGTTCCTATCTCAATAAAGAATTATAGAGGCGATGCCGTATGAGCACATTTTTGAATGCACTTTCCCAGCGTGTTTTGATCTACGATGGTGCGATGGGCACAAATGTACAACGCTACCAGTTGACCGCCGAGGATTACGGCGGGCAAGCGACCGAAGGGTGTAACGAATATCTTGTCCTCACCAAACCCTCCGTTATCGAAGAGATTCACGAAGGCTTTCTCGCGGTCGGCTGCGATATCATCGAGTCCGACACCTTTACTGCCAGTCGCCTCAAGCTAGACGAATACGGCATCGCGCATCTCACACACGAAGTAAACCTTACCGCCGCACGTCTGGCTCGTCGCCTCGCTGATAAGTATAGTACTCCCGCACAACCGCGCTTCGTCGCTGGCTCTGTGGGACCAACCGGCATGCTTCCCTCATCAGACGACCCAACCTTGAGCAATATCACTTATCAGCAATTAGTAGAGATATTTCGTGAACAAGCTTCCGCGCTACTCGAAGGCGGTATTGATGTATTCTTGATTGAGACAAGTCAGGATGTTCTTGAAG
>CAXTUE010000013.1:0-10934 GCA_964247355.1 uncultured Ktedonobacteraceae bacterium
TTCGAGAGGGTGGACGAACCGTAGGTGCGGGCATCTGCACCAAGATCGAAAACTAAGGTTTACTGGGGCCGCAGCCTATTGTGCGGCCCCGCACCCATATCAGGAGAGAAAAATGGCGACAGGAACGAAACAGCGCATCCGCATTCGATTGAAGGCATACGATCACCGTATTCTTGACCAGTCGGCAATGCAGATCGTTGACACTGCTCAGCAGACAGGCGCACGTGTCTCAGGTCCGGTACCTCTGCCAACAGAGATTGATAAATTTACGGTCATGCAATCACCGTTCGTTCACAAAGACTCTCGCGAACAATTCGAGATTCGCACACACAAGCGCTTGATTGATATCATTGATCCGACCAATCGAACCGTTGAAGCTCTGACACGTTTGAACCTGCCCGCAGGCGTAGATATCGAAATCAAACTGTAACGGGAAGTGCGAAGGGTGTGATACATCAGACCCACCACATCCCCGTAGGGGTCTAATTCATTTCACCCCACACGGTTGAGGAGAGGAGAAAATATGCTGGATGCATTATTGGGCAGAAAGATCGGCATGACTCAGGTATTTGGACCAAATGGAACTGTGGTACCTGTGACAATCATCGAGCTTGGTCCCTGCTTTGTAACACAAGTCAAAACTGTCTCAAACGATGGTTACGAAGCCGTACAGATTGGCTTCGAGCACACAACAAATAAGCACTCGACACGTCCTGAATTAGGACATCTTGGGCACAGTCTGCCATTGCTGAAGGGGCAGCGCAAAACCTTGCAGACCTATCAGCAAGGTGAACGTACAAAGGCCACTGCTAGTACTACCGAGGGTGAAGCCACAACTGGTACAGCTTCGGAGACAACAACCGAGAAGGCTAGCAAACAAATTCAGCGTCTATTAAAAGTACAGGCGAACCGTCAGCGACGCCCTGGTCCAGAACTAGGACCATTTAAGATTGTACGTGAGGTAGGCTTGCAAAAAGGCACGACTCCTGAGAAGGTTGAACTTGGCGCACAATTCGATGCTGGCTTGTTCACGATTGGAGAGGCCGTTGATGTTGTTGGAACCTCTAAAGGTAAAGGTTTCCAGGGTGGTGTAAAGCGGCATGGCTTTAGAGGCGGCCCTAAGACCCATGGTCAATCAGACCGACATCGTGCCCCTGGTTCAATCGGTTCGGGTACAACTCCAGGACGTGTGCTCAAGGGAACACGTATGGCCGGTCATATGGGCAATGCACGTATTACCGCGAAGAAATTGCAAGTGGTTCAGGCCGATCCTGAGCGTAACCTGCTGGTTGTCAAGGGGTCTGTCCCCGGCGCCAATGGGAGCCTGCTCACAGTTAAGAAGCATGTGGTGAGGTAAACCGAAATGCCCTCGACTAAAGTATACAACATGGCTGGAGAAGCCGTAGAAGACCTGGAACTCAGCGAGCAGGTGTTCGGAGTTACCCCTAACGTAGCAGTATTACACCAGGTTGTCACCGCGCAACTGGTGAATCGTCGTCAGGGTAACGCCTCAACCAAGACTCGTAGTGAAGTATCCGGTGGTGGTAGAAAGCCCTACAAACAAAAGGGCACAGGTAATGCTCGTCAGGGTAGTAGCCGTGCTCCTCAGTTTCGTCATGGCGGCGTTGTATGGGGTCCACGCCCTCATCCATATCATCATGATGTACCGAAGAAGATGCGCCGTCTGGCTATTCGTTCCGCGCTTTCTGATAAGCTCGCGAATGAAAGCTTGATCGTGGTCAATGAACTCGGTCTGGAAACACCAAGTACAAAGGGTATGTTGAAGCTGTTAGAACAGTTACCGACTCCTGGCAAACGTGTACTGATGATGTTGCCAAAGCGTGACGAGAATGTTGTGCTGTCTACACGTAATATTCCTCTCGCAAAGGTGCAGCACGTCGCCTCAATTAACGTCGTTGAGTTGTTGAAGCACGATTATGTCATTATGCCCGTGAAGACTGTGCGCTGGCTCGAACTCGTCTTTGGCGAAGGGTTGAGTGCAGAAGATGCGACGGCGCGCATTTTCGATGAGACGACCGAAAGCAGCACTCCTACCGCTTCGACAAGCGGTCAGACGTTGCCTACAGAACCGCTCATCGCACCGGCACAAGGCGAGACACTGCCACTCGTGCCTACACCATCTGAAGATGGCGCGACAACGCCATCAACTGATAGCGAAGCATAGAGGAGGAAATCGTGGAGATTACAGAGATTTTGCGTCAGGGTCTCATTACTGAGAAAACCGTACGACTGCAAGAAAAGAATAATCAGTATACCTTCAAAGTGGCGGTACAGGCAAACAAGATCGATGTGCGCCGCGCCGTCGAGACCATCTTTAAGGTAAGAGTTCTCAAGGTAAACATGATTCGCATGCCCGGTAAGGCGAAAATGATTCGGCGCAAAGGATCCGCTCCTCGTCCTGTCGAGGCGCGCGAGTGGAAAAAGGCGATTGTGACGCTCCAAGAGGGCCAGACAATCGACGCGCTGAAGGCGTAAGGTAAGGAATTGAGCTATGCCAATTAGACAGTATCGACCAACGTCTCCTGGGCGTCGTGGCATGTCTGTTTCGACATTCGAGGAGATCACAAAGACAAAGCCAGAGAAGTCGCTGACCGTCAAGCTAGAAAAGCACGCCGGGCGCAACAACCAGGGCAAGATCACCACTCGTCATCGTGGCGGTGGTGAGAAACGTGCCTATCGTCTCATTGACTTCAAGCGTAACAAATTCGACGTGCCAGCACGTGTGGCGGCTATCGAGTACGATCCAAACCGCACTTCGCGCATCGCTTTGTTACATTATCTGGATGGCGAGAAGCGCTATATCCTGGCTCCTGTAGGACTCAAAGTTGGAGACCGTGTACAGGCTGGTCCAGATGCAGACATCCGCGTTGGTAACGCACTACCGTTGAAGAACATTCCGACTGGTACAACCATTCACAACATTGAGTTGGAGAAGGGTCGTGGCGGTCAGATGGTGCGCAGTGCTGGTGTCGGTGCTCAATTGATGGCGAAAGAGGGCGATTATGCGCTCATCCGTTTGCCTTCAGGAGAGCAGCGCAACGTCAACATTCTGTGTATGGCAACCATTGGACAGGTCGGCAACACCGACCATGAGAACCAGAGCATCGGTAAAGCTGGTCGCTCAAGACACATGGGTCGTCGTCCAACCGTTCGCGGTTCGGCAATGAACCCAAACGATCACCCACATGGTGGAGGTGAGGGTCGCGCACCGATTGGTGGGCAGCCGCAAACACCCTGGGGCAAGCCAGCACTCGGCTACAAAACTCGTAACAATAAGAGAACGGATCGCTTCATTGTCCGTCGTCGTAATGCAGGTAGGAGGAAGTAATGTCGCGTTCGAGAAAAAAAGGACCATATATTCATCCCTCGCTGCGAAAGAAAATTCTAGCGATGCGGAGAAGCGGCGACCGTCGTCTGATCAAAACCTGGTCGCGCGCCTCAATGATCTTCCCTGAAATGGTTGGTATGACTATTGGCGTACACAATGGCAAGATACACGTACCGGTCTATGTCAGTGAGAATATGGTTGGTCACAAGCTAGGTGAGTTCTCTCCCACACGCCACTTCCGTGGTCACGCGGGCGGCAAGAACGAAAAAACCACGTCTGTACGATAGGTTATCAATCGCTTGTTGCTTCGCCTTACTGCAGGCAAGGCGAAGCAACAAGCGATGATAAACGGTAAAGTTTGATTTATCAAACGTCTATTAGAGGTAAAAAATGCAAGTCAGGGCTATTGCAAAAGATATTGGCATTCCGCCGCGCAAGATGCGTCTGGTCACAAACGCGGTGAAAGGGCTTCGGGTAAATGAGGCTCTGGCTATTCTTCAATTCATGCCACAAGCTGGTGCCACACCCGTAAGCAAAGTGGTGGCATCGGCGGCGGCGAACGCGGAGAATAACTATAGTCTCAATCCAGATCAACTGTATATTCTCAATATTCTGACGGATGACTCCTTTCGGATTAAGCGTGTGAAACCCCGTCCTCTTGGTCGTGCGGCCCGCATTCTGCGCCGTTTCTGCCATGTAACTGTTATTGTTTCAGATGATCCGGCTGACCGGGCCGCTCGTTAGAAAGGAGAACGCTTTTGGGACACAAGGTACACCCAACAGGGTTCAGGCTCGGCGTTGTAAAAGGCTGGCAATCACGCTGGTTTGCTGAGCGCGATTATAAAGACATTCTTGCCGAAGATAATTTAATTCGTAAGGCAATCAATAAAGAACTGTTCAACGCCTCCGTCTCTCGTATCGAGATCGAGCGAGCCGCCGCTAATCAGGTGCTCGTGAAGATTCACACCGCAAAACCCGGTATCGTCATCGGTAAGAGCGGCGAGAAGGTCGAGAAACTCAAGGCATCGCTGGAAAGCAAGACCAAGAAGCGCGTTCGTCTGGACATCATTGAGATTCGCCAGCCTGAGTTAGATGCGTATCTGGTTGGTCGTGGCATTGCGGAGCAACTGGAGAAGCGTGTTTCGTTCCGTCGCGCTATGAAGCAGGCCGTGCAAAAGTCGATGCGTGCCAACGCGAAGGGCATCAAGATTATCGTTGGCGGGCGACTCGGTGGCGCGGAAATCGCGCGTTCCGAGAAAGAGGTCGAGGGCAAGGTTCCTCTGCACACGCTCCGCGCCGATATCGACTACGGTCTGGTAGAAGCACACACGACCTTTGGCGTCATTGGCATCAAAGTATGGATCTACCGTGGCGACATTCTGCCAAACAAACGCCGTGAGTTGGGCGATACACAGCAGGAAACAGTGCAGCCGCAGCAGGCGTTCGCTACCAGAGATGGTGGACGCGGCGGAGACCGTGACCGTCGTAGTAGTGGAGATCGTCCTCCACGTCCAGCCGGAGATCGTGGTCCGCGTCCGCAAGGAGACCGACCACAGGGAGATCGTCCGCAGCGTCCAGTAGGGGATCGTCCCCCCCGTCCAGCCGGAGACCGTGGTCCGCGTCCGCAAGGAGACCGACCACAGGGAGATCGCCAGCCACAAGCTGAGCAAGCTTTGGTAACGCAGACGCCAGTAGTCAATGATGCATCTGCAACTCAAACACCGGTCGTGAATGAGACACCTGTTGTGAATGAGACACAGGTAACACAGACACCGGTCGTGAACGAGGCTCCTCAGACGCAACAGACGGCTACTGCACCAACGCCGCCACCAGCCGCACCAGCAGAGGATGCTAGTGCTACTCAGAGCGAGTAGAGGAGTTTCAATCAATGTTATTGGCACCATCACGTACAAAGTATCGCCGCCAGCATCGTGGTCGTATGAAGGGTGAGGCTCATCGTGGCAACACCCTCGCCTTCGGTGATTTCGGCTTACAGGCCCTTGAGCCTGTGTGGATGGAGGCGCGTCAAATCGAGTCCGCCCGTATTGCTCTTACCCGCTTCATGAAGCGTGGTGGTAAAGTATGGATTCGTGTATTCCCTGACAAGCCTGTCACTGCCAAACCTGCCGAGACCCGTATGGGTAGCGGTAAAGGCGCGGTGGATCACTATGTCGCGGTCGTCAAGCCCGGTCGTATCATCTTCGAGATTGGCGGCGTGAGCGAAGAGATCGCGAAAGAGGCAGTTCGTCTCGCGGGTCACAAGCTACCCGTCAAGACTCGCTTTATTACGAGAGGGGAGGCTGAAAGTGTCGAAAGCTAACGAACGTCGCAAGCAGATTTTGGAGTATACCGAAGCACAGGTGCAGAACGAACTCAAAGACCTGCGCCTAAAACTGTTCAACCTCCGCTTACAGCAACAGCGTGGCGAGGTAAAAAACAATCGAGTGTTTGCGCAGACGCGCAAGGATATTGCCCGTTTGCTGCATCATTTGACACAGTTGGAGAATCAAGCATGACACAGCAAGCAGCACAGACGCCTCAGATAGTTATCCGTCATCAGCAAAAGGTTGGGCGTGTAGTAAGCAATAAAATGGACAAGACGATTGTTGTTATCGTTGAGTCCCTGAAAAAGCACCGCATCTATAAACGTACTTATAAACAGACAAAGCGTTTCTACGCGCATGATGAAGGGAACACATGCGCGGTTGGTGATACTGTTCGCATCGAGGAGTGTCCTCCTGTGAGCAAATTGAAACGCTGGCGTCTCGTCGAAGTTATCAAGCGCGGTAGCGGAATTGTGCCCGTCGAAGAGTTGTTGGCAGATGTCGATCCCGATCTGACAAACTCCTCTGAGGATGAGGAAGCAGAATAAGGAGATCGTCAGATGATTCAGCCAGAAAGCCGTCTAAAGGTTGCCGACAACACAGGCGCAAAAGAGATCATGTGTATTCGTGTAATTAGTGGTTCCGCCAAGCGTTACGCAACGGTGGGCGACATTATTAAAGCCTCGGTCAAACAGGCCGCCCCAAATGGGCAGGTCAAAAAAGGCGACGTGGTGGATGCCGTGATCGTACGTGTCTCGAAGGAGTATGCGCGTCCTGATGGGTCGCACATTCGCTTCGACGAGAACGCCGCCGTCATTCTGGCCGCAGGTAACAATCCACGTGGTACCCGTATCTTCGGACCCGTGGCCCGCGAATTGAGAGAGAAGAACTTTTCTCGCCTCATTTCGCTTGCGCCTGAAGTGCTCTAGCGATGGTGGAGTTTCCTGAACTCCATACCATAGAGGAAAAAAATGGCAGTAAAACAAAAAGAGAAGAAGCCTCTTCATCTCGCCAAATTGAACGTCAAGAAGGGCGATACCGTCTTGATTATCACTGGCAAAGATAAGGGCAAAGAAGGTATCATTTCGCGGGCTATGCCACAAGCCAATAAGGTGATTGTTGAAGGTCTAAACGTGGTAAAAAAGCATATTCGCCCGCAAGGTCAGACGCGCCAGGGTGGTGTGATTGAGAAGGCAATGCCGATACATGTCTCCAACGTGATGTTGAAATGCACGGAATGCGGTCAGCCCACACGCGTTGCTCATGATCGCCGCCCTCTTGGAGTTGACCAGAAGGTTCGCTCTGTACGTGTGTGCAAGAAGTGTGGCAAGGTCATTGCTGATAACACAGAGCGCTTGAGGAGTAGTTAAACGTCATGGTATCACGATTAAAAGAAAAGTATCGACAAGAGGTCGTGCCCACTCTGCAAAAGGACTTTAACTACAAAAATCCGATGCAGGTACCCACACTGAACAAGGTTGTGATCAACATAGGCATGGGTGAGGTTATCCAGAACACCAAAGCTATGGATGCTGCTGTTGGAGATCTCGCTCTGATCACCGGCCAGCGTCCAGTCATCACGCGTGCGAAACGTTCAGTTGCGACCTTCAAACTACGTGAAGGTATGCAAATTGGCTGCATGGTGACACTGCGCGGTGAGCGCATGTACCAGTTCCTTGATAAGCTTATCAATGCTGCATTGCCACGCATCCGAGACTTTCAAGGCGTTTCGGCTGAAGCGTTTGATGGTCGCGGCAACTACACGCTTGGTCTGCGCGAACAACTCATGTTCCCAGAAATCGATTATGACAAAATCGACAAGGTTCGTGGCATGGAAGTGAGCATTGTGACAACTGCTCGCACTGACGAAGAGGGACGACGGCTGCTCAGACTCCTGGGTATGCCCTTTAAGAAGTAACGCTGGAGGGCGATGATGGCAAAAACATCAATGATTGTGAAGTCTCAGCGCAAACCGAAGTTCAAGGTGCAGCAGCATAACCGCTGCAACATATGCGGACGCCCACGCGCTTACATGCGCAAGTTTGGCCTATGCCGCATCTGTTTCCGTGAACGTGCGCTCCGGGGCGAGTTACCAGGTGTAACAAAATCAAGTTGGTAGCCCAGGAATTGGGTAAGGGCAAAACACAAGAAAAAATCGTTTTGCCCTTTGAAATGGCGAAAGCGAAAAGGCGAAAACACAAAGATTGTTTTCGTACTTCGGATTGTGGAGGCATCCATGAATATGACTGATCCAATTGCGGATATGCTCACGCGTATTCGCAATGCGGTCACTGCACGGCACACACGGGTTTCGATTCCCGCATCGAAAATGAAGCTGGCTATCGCGCGTGTGCTTAAAGAAGAGGGCTACATCAAGGACATCGAAATCCTGAAAGATAACCCGCAAGGAACAATTCGTCTCACATTGCGTTATGTAGAGAAGTCACCGGTGCTGACGAACCTCAAACGTGTCAGCAAGCCTGGATTACGTGTCTACTCGAAGCGTACCGATATTCCACGCGTCCGTGGGGGCCTGGGAATATCTATTGTCTCGACACCAAAGGGCATTATGACTGGTAGCAGTGCCTATCATCAGGGCCTCGGCGGAGAAGTCGTTTGCTATGTTTGGTAGACAGGAGGGATAGCATGTCTCGTATTGGACGCGCTCCAATCACTGTGCCAGCGAAAGTACAGGTAAACTGGACCGAAGATAACTTGGTGACAGTAAAGGGACCGAAAGGAGAGCTTTCACAGCAGGTCGATCCCGCTCTGACACTTACGCTTGAGGATGGCACACTCTCGGTCGCTCGGCCCTCAGATAGCAAAGAGCACAAGGCCAAGCATGGTTTGTACCGCACGTTGGTTAACAACATGGTAGTTGGAGTCACAACTGGCTTCACGAAGCAGCTAGAAATTCACGGTGTTGGCTACCGTGCTGCGAAAGTTGGTGAGAATCTGGTCATCCAGGTTGGTTATTCTCACCCTGTAGAAGTGCAGCCACCTGCCGGTATCTCATTATCTGTAGATGGCGTAGATGCCGCAACAAAGGCCACAAAGGTCAGCGTCACCGGCATCGACAAGCAACTAGTTGGTCAAGTTGCCGCAGTTATTCGTAATGTACGCAAACCCGAACCCTACAAGGGCAAAGGTATCCGTTACAGCGGCGAAGCCGTCCGTCGTAAAGCCGGTAAAGCTGGCAAAGTTGGCGGTAAAAAGAAGTAGGGGTCTGATTTATTACACCCTAAACACGTTAAGGAAGGCTAAGAGAAACGTAGTGCCGACCACGTTTCTCTCTCTACCTTTCCTCATCGCTCAGTAAACGAAAGGGGAGTGGTGGAAGCCGAAAAAAGCTTTCACTCCTTGAACTATGATTAAACGATTTCATGCAAATCAAGCACGGCTGCGGCGGCACCAGCGTATGCGCAACCATTTGGAAGGCTCTCAGGCGCGTCCGCGTCTAAATGTGTTCCGCAGTGGACAGCATATCTACGCTCAGGTCATCGATGATACAACTGGCACAACACTGGTCGCAGCATCATCACTCGATGAAAGCCTGCGCTCCTTCGCGCCAGCACAGCAAGCGCAAGAAGAGACAAAAGAACCAACTCTACTGGAGCGTGTTGGCGGTGCCGTACAGTCTGTGGTAGAAGCTGCAACAGACGCTCTGCCTATAAACAAAGAGAAAAAGGCGGCACCAGTAAAAAGCACTGCACAAAAGAGTGGTGGCAAGTCCGGTACTGCTGTCCCAAAGGTAAATCTTCCAGCAGCACAAAAGAATGCTCCTAAAACACCTGTCGAGGCATTGGCCGCCATTGCGAACAATAGAAAAGTTGCTGTCTCGCGCGAGGTAGGTAAGCTTGTGGCCCAGCGTGCGAAAGAAAAGGGTGTACAGCAGGTGGTCTTTGATCGCGGTGGCTATGCCTATCATGGACGTATCGCCGCTTTAGCTGAAGGTGCTCGTGAAGCGGGCCTGGACTTCTAGGACCGTAAAAGGGAAAAAGAACTAATGGCAAGAATAGACGCTACAAAATTGAACTTGGAAGAGACGGTTGTCGAAGTTAACCGTGTCTCCAAGGTGGTCAAGGGTGGTCGCCGCTTCAGCATTCGCGCTCTGGTAGTTGTTGGTGACCACAATGGCTATGTCGGCTTCGGCTTCGGCAAAGCCAGTGAGTACACCGAGGCGATCCGCAAAGGTGTCGAGGATGCGAAGAAGCACCTGACGCAGGTTCCTTTAGCTGGCACAACAATTCCGTTTATGGTGAAGACGAGCTTTGGTGCCTCTGAAGTTCTTCTCAAGCCAGCCGCGCCAGGTACTGGCGTTATCGCTGGTGGCGCAGTGCGCGCCGTGATGGAGTCTGCAGGTGTCAGAGATATTCTTACAAAAACACTTGGTAGCACAAATAAGGCAAACACCGTTCAGGCATGTATCAAAGCTTTGCGTGAACTACGTTCACCGGATACCGAAGCGTTACGCCGTGGTAAAACCGTTGTGGAGATCGTCGGCAAGAAACAGGCCGAGCGTATTGCTATAGCGACCGCTAACGCAGCAGAACAAGCAGCAGCCCTGCGCGCCGCGCGCGAAGAAGAGGCGCGCGAGTCGCGTGCAACCACGAATCGTAGAGGCGGAGAACGAGGTGAGCGTGGAGACCGTCGTGGCGGTAATGCTGGCGGCTCGAATGATCGTCGCGGGAGTGGCGGTGGAGACCGTCGCGGCGGCGGTGGCCGTCGACAGGAGCAGAGGTAATGGCAAAACTACGAATAAAGTGGGTACGTAGCTCAATTGGCTACCCACAGGACCAAAAAGATACAATTAAGTCTTTAGGCTTACGTAAGCTTCAGCGTACAGTTGAACACGAAGACAATCCCGCCATTCGTGGGATGATCCGCAAAGTCGTTCATTTGGTACAGGTAGAGGAGGTCGTCAGTGAAACTCTCTGATTTGCGACCCGCTCCTGGTTCGCATACAAAAGAAAGACGCATCGGTCGCGGTCACGGCTCTGGTCGTGGTAAGACGGCGGGACGTGGCACAAAAGGACAGAAGGCACGCACTGGTGGCAAAGTACATCGTGCCTTTAATGGCGGTCAAACTCGCCTTTCAAAACGTTTAGCATTTCGGCGCGGCCTTGGCAATAGCAACACTGCCTTCCGCGATAACTATGAAATAGTGAATATCGCTGATCTTGCGGCAATTGATGCGTCCGAGATTCAGCCAGAACTTCTCGTCTCTGCTGGTTTGATGACGCCTGCTAAAGGGCGTGGAC
>CAXTUE010000013.1:10944-20114 GCA_964247355.1 uncultured Ktedonobacteraceae bacterium
CCGAGATAGGACAGCGCGGCTTCGGCGAGTATGGCGATGGCGAATTGGATCGTGCATTGACTGTGCACGCTCACAAGGTTTCTGCCAGTGCTCGTGTAAAGATCGAGCAAGCTGGTGGCCGAGTTGAGATTATTCCAGTACGCACCTACGAGAAGACCAAGCGCAAAAAGGAAGATAAAAATGCTCCTCGAGCGAGTGGAGAGTCAGATGCGATTACTCCTCAAGCAAGTGGAGAAACAAGCGTAACTACTCCTGAGCAAGAGAGCTAATGCAATAGTCGAGTGTCGGGGTAAAACTCCCTGGCACTTGACTCGTAGAATATGTATCACGCACATTTCTGTCGTTCGTTGTAGTATTTTCTGCATATCTTCGTCAAAAATAGGTCAAATGCGATTGTAGAAGGAGTCTTCCATGTGGGAACGACTGCGAAGTATCTGGACCGTTCCTGATCTACGCAATAAGATTCTCTTCACGTTAGCGATGCTAGTGGTGTTCCGCATACTCGCACACATCACTGTACCACTGACGGCGGCAGAGAAGAGTACGCTACTCAATCTCTTTTCTAGTAATAGCAAGAGCAAGGACCTTGGTCAGTTGCTCGGTTTGCTTGATGTTTTCTCAGGTGGGTCGTTGCAGACGTTCTCCATTGTCGCGTTTGGAGTGTATCCATATATCACTGCAACCATCGTGATGCAATTGCTGCAACCAATCATTCCCGCCTTGCAGAATCTGTCGACGCAGGGTGAAGCTGGTCGCCAACGTCTCTCGCAGATCACTCGTATCATTACCGTGCCACTTGCTCTGTTGCAAGCACTGGGCCAGTGCGCCATCTTCCAGCAGGCAGGTGTGCTAACCAACTTCAGCCTCGTTGATCCGAAATATGCGTTGGAGACCTTCTCCATTCTGATCGCCTTAACGACTGGAACGATGATTCTTGTCTGGATTGGTGAACTGATTACAGAGAACGGTATCGGCAATGGTATCTCAATCATTATCTTTGCTGGTATCGTGAGTCGCTTGCCCGATTTTGTGAAGCAGGGCTACTTGAGTACCACATCAAGCGGTGGCACGAGCGGTGGTATCGTAAGTATCGCCGTCTTCTTGATTATTGGCTTGGTTACGATTTTAGGTGTTGTGTACATTTATCAAGGGCAACGACGTATTCCTGTGCAATATCCGACGAAGCGGCAGGTTGGACGTGGCATGCTTGTTGGCTCAGCACAGACAACCTACATTCCTATGCAGGTCAACAGTGCGGGTATGATTCCGCTTATCTTCGCGCAGTCGATGCTCATCTTTCCAGCTGTGTTGTCGCGTTATCTTGCGACAAGTACAACTCCCTGGTTGAGCCAAACGGCTTCGTTCATTGGCACCTATGTTGTGAACACTACCACATGGTGGTACTGGCTTATCTACTTTGTTTTGGTGGTGGCCTTTACCTACTTCTATGCCTATGTTGTGTGGCAGCAGCAAAATATACCAGAGAGCTTACAGAAGCAGGGTGCCTTCATTCCAGGCTATCGTCCTGGTGAACCAACCAGCAAGTACCTGTACGCAATTCTCAATCGTATTACCCTCGCTGGCGCATTGTTCCTTGGCATAATCGCTGTATTGCCGTTTCTCTCGCGCGTAGGCGCAAACCAACTGCTGGGCAGTGCTTCAATCCTCATCGCTGTTGGTGTGGTGTTGGACACGATTCGGCAGCTTGAAGCTCAGATGGTCATGCGTAACTATTCTGGCTTCTTGTCATAATGAGTGGGCGCGGCTGTTCGCGCCCAGTACTCATACCGTTCTAGCGGGAGTTCTTCATTGTGACAACCTTACAAGGATCGCTTTAGAGTGCAATGACGCGCTCCCACGATATTCCACCGGAGAAAAAACGTGAACATTATCCTATTCGGTGCGCAGGGGTCGGGGAAGGGAACGCAGGCTGATAGATTAGCCGAAGCTTTAGGTATTCCTCATGTTGCTAGTGGGGACCTGTTCCGTGATGCGATCAAAGCTGAATCTGAGTTGGGACGTAAGGCGAAAGAATATATAGATCAAGGGAAACTTGTTCCCGACGATCTCACCGTCAAGATGGTTCTTGATCGCATTCAAGAGCCAGATTGTGCGCGTGGAGTGCTACTAGATGGCTTTCCACGTACACTGGCTCAGGCTCATGCACTGGATGAAGGATTAGAGGCAAATGGTAGACATATTGATGTTGCGGTCTACCTGAATGTCCCACGCGACATTCTGTTAAGCAGACTATCGGGTAGATATATTTGCCGGGCACACCAGCACGTTTATAACATCAATACAAACCCGCCAAAGGTTGCTGGGAAGTGTGATAAAGATGGTAGTGAACTGTACCAGCGTAGTGATGATACGGGTGAAGCGGTACAGAAGCGACTCGATATCTTTTTTAACGAGACCATTCGTCTGCTCGACTACTATCGACCACAGGGGAAGTTATCCGAGGTCGATGGCAACCAAGGAATAGAGCAGGTGCAGCAGGACCTCGTGTACGCTGTGCAACACCATGGCGAGCGATAACAAGCGAGTGATAATTAAGAGTAATAGATCATGGCTGTAATCATAAAATCAAAAGAAGAGCGCGAGAAAATCCGGGCAACCGGACATATCGTGGCAGAAATGCTGGCGGAATTGCGTACTGCGGTTCACCCCGGTGTCACAACGCAAGAGCTTGATACGCTTGGAGCGTCATTGCTCAAACGGTACGGAGCCAAATCTAGCGCATTGGGCTATCATGGTTATCCTGCCTCGCTTTGTACGTCAGTAAATGAAGAAGTTGTACACGGCATTCCAGGAAGGCGTGTGCTAGAAGAGGGTGATGTTGTCACGCTCGACTTTGCCGCGAACTACAACGGCTGGCATGCGGACTCAGCAATCACGGTTCCTGTTGGGAAGGTGTCCCCCGATGTGCAGCGTCTGCTAAAGGTGACAGAAGACGCGTTATATCGAGGCATTGCGGCTGCCCGTGCGGGAAACCGGCTGAATGATATTGGCCGCACGGTACAGCAGTTTGTAGAGGCGGCAGGCTACTCAGTTGTGCGCAACTACGGTGGGCATGGTGTGGGGCGTAGCATGCATGAAGACCCGCAGGTGCTGAACTATGTTGAGGCAGGCTATCCTAACTCTGTACTCAAGCCGGGGATGGTGATTGCTATCGAGCCAATGGTTATCGCGGGTGCGAAGAAGACACAGGTGCTCGCCGACAACTGGACCGTTATTGCGGCTGACAAAACGTTTGCGGCACATTTTGAGCACACCGTCGCAATCACCGAAGACGATGCTGACATTCTAACGCTGTAGGGGCCTAATTTTATTACACCCCTTGTCCACAACACGTTTGTCGTCAACATGTGGGCAAGTTGCAATCACCAGAGGTGACGCCATGGAGGGGAAAGATATATATGTATAAATTTTCCCTCTCGACTTTTTGCAAGAACTATGCTATAATTCATAGTTGGCAGCAGCAGTTGACACTGCTGCCCTTTTGTACTTTCTGGAAACCCTAATTTCGGGGAAAGGATGCTATGGCAAAGAAGGATGAGATCGAGGTCGAGGGTAAAGTAATTGAAGCCCTCCCCAATGCTATGTTTAAAGTTCAAATCGACGAGGAACACGAAGTTCTGGCAATCCTCTCAGGAAAAATGCGCATGAACTTTATCCGTATAGTGCCAGGTGATAAGGTGAGGGTCGTGCTGTCTCCTTATGATCTGACACGAGGGCGCATCACCTACCGACCACGTTCGTAAGGGCGCAAGGTAGGAAGTAGAGCATCCTTCTCTATTCCTTTTCTCCTATAACATGCATTCGTTAATTTTGCTGTTTTTTATTCGTTTTGTCTCTTGAACCGCTATAATTTTTGCAATGATCTTTGTGATCAATTCAGTGAAGTAGAACTAGGGAGGGTAAGCCATGAAAGTGCGCGCCTCAGTAAAACCGCGTTGTGATAGCTGCAAAGTGATCCGCCGCAACCGCGTTGTGATGGTGATCTGTAGCAAAGATCCAAAGCATAAACAGAAACAAGGATAGAGCACTTCGCACCGCTCTACCACGGAAAGCTGGAGGAAAAGATGGCTAGAATCGCCGGCGTTGACATTCCACGAGAGAAGCGCGTGGAGATTTCGCTGTGCTACATTTATGGGATTGGACGGACCACGAGTCGAAAAATCCTGGAACGTACACGTATTAACCCTGATACAAGGGTAAAAAATCTGACCGAAGAAGAAGTGAACCGCCTTCGTGAAGTTATTGATCGCGAGCACAGAGTTGAAGGCGACTTGCGTCGTGAAGTAGACTTGAACATCAAGCGACTCATTGAAATTGGATGCTACCGTGGTATACGCCATCGCCGTAACTTGCCGGTGCATGGACAGCGCACACGTACAAATGCGCGTACACGTCGTGGGCCAAAACGAACGGTTGCTGGCAAGAAGAAGGCCGCAGCGAAGAAGTAACGTCGGAGAGGATTTCTAACTATGGCAGACAAGAAAAAGCCAACGGGTGCGGGCAAAGTAAGGCGGCGTGAGCGCAAATCAGTGCCGCGCGGCCATGCACACATCCAGGCAACATTTAATAATACAATTGTGACTCTTACCGATCCCAACGGAAATGTTCTTTCTTGGGGAAGTGCTGGTGGTCAGGGCTTCAAAGGCTCTCGTAAAAGCACTCCTTACGCGGCACAGGTCACGGCAGAAGTGGCGGCACGTAAGGCTATGGAGCATGGCTTGCGTCAGGTAGACGTTTTTGTCAAGGGGCCTGGCTCTGGTCGTGAGGCTGCGATCCGTTCGCTACAGACCTCTGGTCTTGCTGTCACTTCAATTACTGATGTTACACCTATTCCACATAATGGCTGTCGCCCCCCGAAGAGACGGCGTGTATAGCCCGTCGCTACGGGTAGTCATTGTGTCGCACGTAGTACGTGTGAGGAGGATTCATTTAGATGGCTCGTTATACCGGCCCCGTCTGCAAGCTGTGCAGACGTGAGGGGGTTAAACTTTTTCTAAAGGGCGACAAGTGCCTAACAAAATGCACACTTGAACGCCGCAGTAGCAAGCCCGGACAGCATGGTGCCAGTCGCGCCCGTAAAGAGTCTGGTTATGCTAAGCAGTTGCGTGAGAAGCAACGCGTACGTCGTACTTATGGCATCCTTGAGCGTCAGTTCCGCAAACACTTTGGAGCAGCCGCGCGGCGTCCAGGTAAGACGAGCGAGAACTTGCTGCAAATTCTTGAGATGCGTTTGGACAATCTGGTGTACCGCATGGGCTTCGCCGATTCCCGCGCTCAAGCTCGTCAGATCGTCAATCATGGACATTTCGCGGTCAATGGGCGCAAGACCGATATTCCATCCTTTATCGCGAAGCCAAATGATGTGATCACTGTACGTGATCGTAGTAAGGGCCTGGAATACTTTAAGACCCGTGCATTGCTGTTGGCGCAGAAGGGCGTACCCGCGTGGTTGAGCCTGGACATCAACGCGATGAGTGGTCGTGTGATCTCCATTCCATCGCGTACGGACCTCGAACTGCCCTTTGATGAGCAGATGGTGGTTGAATTCTACCAGCGCTAAACATGCTGGTCTTAGGCGAAAAACTCTTGGACTACCGGCGCGGGTGGAATGTATTTGACCCGTACAGAGATGAAAATATATAAAGATCGGTAGAAAAAGAAAGGCGGGTTAGAACCTTGCTAGATATTGCTCTGCCTCGCATTAAAAATACAAAAACACAGGGAAATTATGCGAGTTATGATATTGAACCGTTAGAGGCGGGGTATGGAATGACGCTCGGCAACTCGTTACGACGTGTGCTGCTCTCGTCTCTTCCAGGTGCCGCCGTGACCTCTATTCGGATCGAGGGTGTGCAACACGAGTTCCAGGACGTGCCCAATGTTGTGGAGGACGTGACTGATATCGTGTTGAACGTGAAAAACCTGCGCCTCCGCTGTTTTTCAGACCATCCCGTGTCGATGCGCCTGGAAGTAATCGGGGAGCGCGAAGTAACTGCCGCCGATATCGTTACGCCAAGCACGGTGGAGATTGTGAATCCTGAACTTCACATCGCTACTCTGGACAACGAGAATGCGCGGCTCGAAATGGAACTGGTTGTCGAAACTGGTAGGGGCTATGTGCCTGCTGACTCAAAAGATGATCAGCCCATCGGTGTAATTCCTGTTGACGCTATCTATACACCTGTGCAGAAGGCAAACTATACCGTCGAGCACACACGTGTTGGACAGATGACCAACTTTGATAAGATCGTTTTGGATGTGACGACCGACGGCACAATTACGCCGGACGAGGCGTTACGTCAGAGCGCGGATATCCTGGTGCGGCACTTTACATTGCTTGCCAATTATCGCGCTACTGTGCAAGAAATCGAGAAACCACCTCTGAGCAGCTTGCCCATTCCACCGAAAATTTACGACACACCTATCGAGGAACTTGACCTGTCGGTTCGTGCCTATAACTGTCTCAAGCGCAGCAATATCACGAAGGTCGGTCAGGTCTTGTCAATGAATGAGGAAGACCTCCTGGGTGTGCGTAACTTTGGTGAGAAGAGCCTGCATGAGCTACAGGACCGGTTACTCCAGCGCAACTTCTTGCCCAGCCCAGGAAAAAGCACTGTCGGAGCCGGTGTAGACGGCGACGACGGATTGGAGGAATAAGTTGAGGCACAGAATTGCTGGCAATCGCATGAGTATGCCAGAGCCACGCCGTCGTTCCGCTCGTCGTAATTTGATGGCTGGCCTTATTCGTTATGATCGTATCAATACAACTGAGGCTCGCGCTCGCGCTATTCGTGGCGAGGTCGAGAAACTGATTGATACAGCAGTGAAGGGCCATATCGCGGCCCAGACACACTTGAAGTCTATTGTGACCGATGACGACAAGGCTGAGAAAGTTCTTGCGTTCGCCCGTCGTGGTCGCTTCTCCCTCAAGGGGACCGTTGCTACCAACGAAGAGCGCTTGCAGCAGCAGAAAGCACCACTCACCGATAAGGGCCGCAAGTTTCTTGAGGATAAGCAGAAGGCCCGTCGTGACGAGTTGCTGCGTATCATCTCAAACGAGGACGATGCTGAAAAGGCACTACAAGCTGCCTATCGTGCGATGGTTATCGAGCTACACGCGCGTCGTCTTATTCTGAGCGCACTGCCGGATGAACTGGTTGTGAAGAAGATGTTCGACGAATTGGCACCTCGCTATGTCAATCGTCCTGGTGGCTATACACGCATCACGAAACTGGGCAAGCGCAAAGGTGATGCTGCCGATATCGCCCAGATCGCCCTCGTCTAACGTCGTTGAGTTTGCTGTACGGGTTTGATGTATCACACCCCGTCCTTCTTTGAGGAGACGCTGGGAGGAGATGCTTGAGTCATGAATATCGTGTGTGGTATTGAATACGATGGCACCGGTTATCATGGCTTTCAGCGTCAACCAGATGCACACGGTTTAACGGTGCAGGGAGTGCTTGAGACGGCTATACAGCGCATTGCTGGCGAGATGTCGGTGATACATGGCGCAGGTCGCACCGATGCTGGCGTACATGCAAGTGGGCAAGTGGTTCATTTCCGTACTGACTCGCACTTAACGCCACAGATATGGCAAAGGGCACTCAATGCGGTGCTACCAAATGCGGTAGTAGTACGTTGGGCAAAAGAGGTTCCAGACCGCTTTCACGCCCGCTTTAGTGCTCGTAGTCGCTCGTATCGCTATACTGTCTGGAACGACAATGCACCAACGGCACTTCTGGCACGGTACAGCTATTATCGTTCAATGACGCTGGATGTAGCACGGATGCAGGAAGCGTGTCAGGTCTTGCTAGGACGTAAGGACTTTGGAGCCTTTGGGCGTAGTCCCGATGAAACAAATCCAATGCGATCAGGACCACACTCCTGTGTCCGCACACTGTTAGAGGCACGTTGCGCACGATCAACGGAAAACGCGTCTTCTATCTATTATGACTTCACTGCGGACGGTTTCTTGACGGGAATGGTTCGTAGAATGGTCGGAACACTATTATTGGTAGGGCAGGGTCATCTCTGTCTTAATGAATTTGAGCATATTGTGCAACGTGCGCAAAAAACGCATCCTGGCCCAGCCGCACCAGCACATGGGCTGTGCCTTGTACGGGTCGAGTATCCCGAAGAGTTTGGAGTAACAAACGCATGAAGACATACACTGCAAAAGCAGGTGATATGAACCCTCAGTGGTATATCATTGACGCTGAAGGGCAGATTCTTGGTCGTGTTGCTTCGCAGATCGCACAGATTCTGCGTGGTAAGCACAAACCAACATTCACCCCCAATCTTCCAACGGGAGATTTTGTGATCGTTATCAATGCCGCCAAGATCGCTGTCACAGGCAAGCGCATGGAGCAGAAGGTCTACTATCGCCATAGCCAGTATCCTGGCGGTATGAAGAAGACAACGCTTCGTCAAACCCTCGAAGGCCGTTTCCCGGAGCGCGCCATTGTGCATGCCGTACGTGGCATGGTGATGCACAATCGTCTCGGTGCGGACATCATGAAACGCCTGAAGGTCTATCCTGGTAGCGAACATCCACATGCAGCACAGAAGCCTGTCATGTGGACCGGACCAGAGGCATTGTTGAAGCAACCGACGGTTGAGACCGCCGAGGCGCAGTAACGGAAGAGGAGAATTTCCCTTGGTCAATACACTTAAAGGTGAATACTACTACGGAATGGGACGCCGCAAAACATCGGTCGCTCGTGTACGCCTCTTCCCAAACGGTGAGGGCAATATCGAAGTCAACGGCAAAGAAGCTTCAGCATACTTTGGACAGCGTGACACGCTGCTAGCTGTCATTGCCGCTCCATTCCGTGCAGTCGATATCGACAACACCTACAACATGACGATTCGTGTGCTCGGTGGCGGTACCTCCGGTCAAGCTGGTGCCATTCGCCATGCCCTCGCTCGCGCCCTCCTACGCATGAATCCTGAATTCAAACAGGCTCTGCGTCGAGCCGGCTACCTCACACGTGACCCACGTATGAAGGAGCGCAAGAAACCAGGCTTGAAGCGCGCTCGTAAGGCTCCACAGTACACAAAACGTTAATACTACTATACGGTTTTAAACATAGAAGGGGCCTAGGAAGAGAAGCCATCAAATCACCTTCTAAGTATAATATTATGTTAAA
>CAXTUE010000014.1:0-1038 GCA_964247355.1 uncultured Ktedonobacteraceae bacterium
TGCTTGAATGAGGTCGTTCTGGGCAATCTGCTCGTAGACCTTCTCTCGTATTTGCTGATCGGGATGGGTTGTGTCTAAGAGCACAAGACAGGCATCTCGTAACTGAAGAGCGGCACTATCCAGATCACGAAGCGTCCGTAATCGTTCTCGTTCCCCCGCACGAGTTGCCAGTTTCCACAAGGAGCGCATGAGTCCGTCGAGAAGGTCTAAGGCATCATCTTGAGCAGTTGCCTCAAAGACGGAGGCCCACGCAAGAAGGGTTGCGATACGTCGATCATCAGAGAGACGCTCAAGTTGTGTAGTACGAGAAGCGGCAGCATGGCGTGCCATCTGTTTCAATCGTCCGGCGGGAACAAAAGAGAGGTCAAGCTGTGAGACACCAATCGCGCGAATATCGGTCAATCGTCCAAGTGCTTTGATGAGTCCAGGGCCACTCATATGTGTTGGAGCATGACGAAGCCGATCTAGTGGAGATTGCTTGCTCCCCTCGGCTGTGTGCAACAGGTCTTCCAGTAAAAAACGTTGTGAGGCTGTGGGAAGACGGGCGAGTTTCGACCAGAGGCGATTGGCCGCACGATCTCGAATACTGGCAACCAGGCGTTCCAGAACACTCACTCCGGGGAGGAGAATTTTCTGGTCAACTAGTCGCTTCGTTGCAAGATCAAACAATACGCTGGGGCGTTCAGCGGTGAACCATGCATGGAGGTAGAGCCACCGAATGAGGTGAAAGTGCGCGGGCTGTTCCGAGAAATCAGTGTAGCCATAAAGGTGCTGAATTTCGCGCGAGTGTTCACGGGTTTGCCATGCCGTTGCATAGTGGTTCAAGAGGGAAGTGGGATCGTCATCGAGGTTTAATTGTTTGGCAACATAGTGGACCGCACCAGAGGGAACAAGAGTGGGATTGACTAAAAAAGTACTTAAGAAACGCACCGTACAGATTTGGAGGGCAAAACCGAGGCGATGATGGCTTCCACGCTTCGTGGCAAGTCGTTCGAGGTCGGTGTCATCGAGGTAGAAATAACTGGCAAGTTGAGCATC
>CAXTUE010000014.1:1048-3562 GCA_964247355.1 uncultured Ktedonobacteraceae bacterium
GCGGTATACGTTCCATAACGCTGACGTTGCTCAGGGGTTAAAAATTCAACAGGCATGTTTCACACGTTTTTCTCTTTCACGACAATTCCATGTTATCTCATCTAATGACGAAGGTTGCCAACGGTTGTCTGGTAGTTGTTGGCAACCCAGGTTTTTGTGCAGCCATTTTTAAGCAGAGCTTCTATTTCTATGCGATGGTAATCCAATTTGCTCTTGCCGACCCCTCGAGCACATTCAAGTGGCATTCCCTGTTGCTTGCGTACCTGAAGTGCCTCTGTCGTCCTCTGCGAGATCAAGTCACGCTCAATTTATGATATAGCTTCGAGGCATCAAAGTACTCACTCACAAACTGTTTGAAGGTACTTCACAGAAATAAATTTTTCTATTTACTCTTCTTGCTCCTTAGGTAAAGTACTAAAAGTAAGATAAAAATTATAAGAAACAATATTGATGCGATGACAGAAGATAGAAAAACATACTTCACTGATTTATAGACGAAGGCATAGATAAGGGATAATCCCACAAGTACAGCAATTGCTATTACTCCTCTTAGATATGTCTGAGGCGATGTATTTCTCATATCGTAGTCCTTTCTTAATCGAATCGTCGGTAGCTCCTCATCAATGAAACCTATCAGGTAAATCTTACAGTTAACCAAAAAAATTTTGTATTGTAACTAGTAGTCAGTCCAGTTTGAATTTGGGAGAAGGATAGAGATCATACATTTGATCGCGAACATCAGTACAGATGAAGCGTCACTGAATGCGACAGCGATAGGTCGCCAGTGCCTCAATATACCGCTATAGAGAGTCAATGCTGCTAACCCGCTTGGACGACGATTCCCTCTCAAAGATGCTGATCTCAATCTCCGCCATGTTGAGCTAACTGCGGTGTTTGGGCGTATAATGCACTTCCAATCGTTGCCAAATCCGTTGTGCTTCCTCCGGCGTAAACGCTTCGTACAAAGCAGCAGGCGAATGGGTATTTCACATTGTCCATCACCAGCCGGATCACGCGCACATCAGGATAGACTTCATTTCATTTGAGCAGGACTTGCGCACGAGTCAGTGACTTTCCCACGCCGCACAAACACTTGCACATGGGTTCGTTCGTCCTCGCTAAGGTGGATCGGAGTGGCTCTAGTCATGGGTCCTTCTCCTGTTTTTTCTTAGCTTATCACAAATTCAAACTGGACTGACTACTAGCATGTACGCTATGTTTTGCCTCCTTTATAAAAATCTTGAGGATCAATAAACATTTGTATATACCCACATTGCTTACAAACTAAGGCTCTGACTTTAGACCCTAAGAAGCGGTGAGCATCCGATGTAATATGAATTGCTCCGTGAGTACCATTGACGTTTTCCCATGTTCGACGACTCGCTTCTGCATCACAATTTGGACACTTCGCTATTCTTCGAGTATTATTTGCTTGCATAGGCAATTTCTACTTTCCAAACAAATGCCTTTTTTAAACTTCCCTAGAATTGTCTACTTCCTGAATTAATAGTGTGAAGGATTATTGTATCCTTCACACTATTTTCTTAGTCCTTTCTGACTCAGTTCAAAAGCATTTATCCTCTAACAAAATGTATCTATTTGCAGAACCCTCTTTCTAACTTTTGGAGCCACATGTCGCATAGATTGCATAAATTGCTCCTATCGCAAACAGAATGACAGCAGTAATTACGATTACAGCAACAGAGACTGCCGCAAGTGCTGCTAACGTAGCAAGAATGGCACCTGTATCAACTGCACCAGCAAAAGTTAATAGGCCACCTATGAAGCTTACTAATCCTGGAACCGATTGTATCGCACTGACAACTCCGAGAACAATCCCACCTAAAGCTGCTGCACAAAGAGGTGTTGATGCCTGTCCATTGGAATCAACTACGTTAACAGGATCATCATTAGCATACAGGTACGGATTTGCTGATGGCTGTGGGTCTTGTTGCGTCCACCTGCCGAAGCGGTCGTAGTAGCGCGTGCCGTACTTATAGTAGAGCGTCGAGGCATCAAAGTACCCACCTGCGAACTGCCAGGGGTTGTACTGTGAACCCGTTTGATGCTCGGTCACCCCATACGGGTCGTAGACATAGGTGTTCACCACACCGGCATAGTTCGTTCCCATCAGAGCGACCACCGAACCAAGCCCATCATACAGGTAGGTGTAGTTTCCACTGGATGTACGCATAGCAATTAGATTGCCCTTGTTGTCTCGCGTATAAGCAATCAAGTTGCCCGATGCATCCTTCTCGGTGCCAAGACCGAGCGCATTGTAGGTATAGGGCGTTGCATGTGAGCCACTCGTTGCAACACGTTGGGTTGAATCGGCACCCACATATTGGTGCGTCAGGTTTCCATTGGGACTGCTGGCTGACGTGGTCTGATTACGTGCATTGTAAGTCAAATGATAGCTACTGCCACAACTCAGTTGGTTGCCGTTGCTATCATTGGTACACGTTGTGGAATTCACCTTGATGAGTTGGTTAGAGGTCGTGGAGTACTGATAGG
>CAXTUE010000014.1:3572-14656 GCA_964247355.1 uncultured Ktedonobacteraceae bacterium
TGCTATAGGGCGTGGACGCTCCTGTTCCAGTGGTAGACCCACTCAGGCGATTGCCATTGGCATCATAGCTATAGCTAGAGGTCATTGGGTACGCGTTACCTGCTGTCGTTGCCGCACCCGTTAAACGATTGAGTTTGTCATAGCTGTAGTTGGTGCTTCCTACTGACGCATTATTGAGGTAGGAGGTGACGCTATAGCGCAGGCTCGTGTAGTTGCCCGAAGCTCCATTCGGGTTCGTATAGCTATAGCTGTAATCGGTTTCCGTGTTATATTGTCCATACGTCGTGATATCGGTGATGCGCCCTCCTTTATCATAGGTGATAAATGTTGCCGTCCCATCGCTATTGCCTGGATACCCAATTGTAGTACGCCTTCCGTTCACATCATAGCTGAACGTGAACGTTTCTGTCCCTGCCCCCTTTGGTTGTGTCAACGAGGTCATGTTATTGAGGTTGTCATAGCCATAGGTGACGGTTCCCCCTGCATCTGTGAGCGAGGTGAGATTGTTGGTTGCATCATAGATGTAGGTGATAGTCGTTGTATCAGGCAACGTCTTCTTCATTTGCCGATTGAGTGTATCGTAGGTGAACGAGGTCGTTCCGCTCGTACTGTCAACGACGCTCAACACGTTGCCATCATCATCGTAGGTGTACGTCAGTGATGAGGTATCCCCTCCTGACGCGTTTTTGTAATTGGTGGTCGCAACCCGATCTAGTTTGGTGTAGGTGTAGCTTGTCTGGTTGCCATTGCCATCGGTGATCGTGCTCACCCGACTCAGGGCATCATAGGTCCGCGTCTCAGCATGTTGAGGACTAGGAGGCGTGATGCTGGTAAGATTCCCACTGGTATAGCCATAGGTCGTGATGTAGCCATTGGCATCCGTTGAGGTATGCACCGTGCCATCACTGTTGTAGGTCTGCGAAGTTGCAACTGTTGGGTTGGCACTGGTATTGGTACTACTCTTGAGATTGCCAGATGCATCATAGACATACGCCGAGGAGTTCCCCTGGCTATCTTTCGAGCTAGTTGGATAATAGGGTTGCGATCCTCCAGTCGTATAGGTCAAGGACGATGAAACAGCATTGCCATCGCTCGTACTCAGCACATTGTTGTAGCCATCGGTTGAGTAATTCATCGTGGTGGTATTGGTTAATCCATCCTGAAGGCTGTTCATATCATAGTTGGTGGTATACCCCATATTGCCAACCGTCAAGCCGTTATCATTGACAACACTGATCACTTTGCCCATCGAATCATAGTTATAGGTGGTGTTGTGCTGACGCTGGTCGTTGACAACGGTGTTGCCAGAGTTGTACGTGAATGTCATCACCCCGTTTTTCGGGTCAGTAATGGAAATGACCTGATGGTTGGTGTTATAGGTAAGCGTGGTGACGTTGTTCATGGCGTCGGTGATCTGCACCAGATCGCTGCCATTATACTGATAACTGGTGGTTTTGCCATTGAGATCGGTTTCGCTCATCAACTGATTGTTGCTATAGCTGTAGCTGGCTGTACGCCCAGTCGGATCAGAGAAGTGAGTCACTTGCCCTTCAGGAGAATGGCCTGTACCAAAGACCGTGTTGTGAGTGAAGGAAATCACACGCGAGTGGGTATCGGTAATCGAGTTCACATCGTTGTCTCCATCTAAGGACAGTGAGAGAGTGTTGTTGTTCTTGTCCTTGACCGCAATCAGGTGGCTTCCCGACGCAAAGATGAACTGTGCTCCCGTCCTATGGAAACTCAGGGTATAGGTGCCATCCTGATTCTTCGTTAAACTCGCATTGAGACCCGGCGCGTCCGTGTACTTGCCAGTACTGCTATTGTAGGCAAAATAGGCGGAGTAGCCACTGGGACCATGATAGGCAATGCCGACCGAGGGGTTGCTGAGGTCTAGGCGCACATCATGTCCCAAGCTCAAAACCCAGTTCTGACCCAGGTCGCGGGAGTATGTTGCTTGACTATTGTAGTAGGCTTCGATATCCAGGTTGAGTCCTGCGGTCCCGGCGATTTGCATCTCAACACTGTGCAAAATGAGGTTGCCATTCGCGACATTGACGAGGAGTTCTTTCTTGCCACAGGTACAGGTTGGACTCGTGATCGGATGAGTGATAAAGGTATAGAACGGGAGTTGTCCTAGCCCATCAAACGGAGTCGTTCCCGAAACATGAGGCGAGAGCGCGGTTCGTTGCTGACTGACACGCGCGACTAAGGGATGAACAGGTTTAAGCAGAGGTTTTGGCGGATGCGCGTGAGCCGATGGTGTTGGCTGTTCTCTGACATGAGTGGCAGCTTGCACCTGGGGCACAAGTGTGCTGTAACTTCCGATGACAAAGGTAAGGGTCATGAGTGCTACGAGCGCACATCGCCACAGATGAGCCAGAGTGAGACGCAAACGCGGCAGATGAAGGACCGTGAGTCGAGACAAAGGCGGAGAAGTATGGTGCTGTTGAGCCAAAACGGGACTCCTTGCGATGGAACGTACTGTGTACATGGACGAAAATTACTCACGACAATGAAGAGAGCAAGAAACAAGGCTATATAGCCTTCGTGTGGACGCAAAGGCAAAAAGTGAAAGAATACTCGGTCCACAACAAAAAGTAATAGCGAGACATAGCGACTTCCTCTCGTCTACTTTCTGTATTGTCAGTATAGAGAGGGAAAAAAGCTGAAGCATTCTTGCTCAGTTGAGGAGAAGAATGCAAGGAAATGAAGATGAGACAAGGAGGTTTCCATCTACTTGATTCTCATAGTTTGAAGTATCAGGAGGAGAGAGATTTCATGTAGTGCTCCATTTCTCAGGCACCTTCTGCTTCATGGTAGCTGAAAGTTTCTCTCCTGGTTACCATCACCCTTTACGAACATGAAATTGACCGAACGAAGAGCAAGAGCCTATGCATCTTCTGCTCTTTCTACTGCTTTCCCCTAAACCACTTTTCTGTTCCATTGCACCACAAACCCCACGTATGTCCTACTATTGAGAATTCTAATGAAATAGTCGTGTATATCGACGTTTCTTTTTGACATACTTCTTACAGTGTACTCATGGGGCTTTTTGTACAATGAGAACAGACGCAGGACACCTTTCTCATTAATTTACATACAAAGCCCGCCGTGTAAATTTTTCTACATAATGTGAAAGGTAACGTGATGTACACACAATCAAAGCTACGTCTTCTTCTCGTTTGTTTGCTCGGTCTTATAACAGTAAGTGGGTTGCTGACTCTCCACATAACGATGGCCCATGCTGGACTTTCTTCCTCTCCCTCTCACCCCTCATCTTTATCGCAGATATCTAGTTGGTCAATGATAGGATATAACGCTCAGCATACAGGGTATAATCCAAATGAGCATACCCTAAGCCGCTCGAATGTTGCGCAACTAGAACTAGCTTGGAGTGTTCCCGTTGAAAGTGGGGGTTTTAGTGGACCGGTGATCTCGAATGGAATTGCTTACATTGGCTCTCTTGACAAAGGATTGTATGCTATCGACGCACATACAGGAGCATTGATTTGGACATTTTCTGTTACAAATTACCTTTACTATAACCCGGTTGTAGCAGACGGAATTGTTTACTTTATAGCTGAACAAAGAGCGGGAAATGCTTTGTATGCGCTCAATGCTAAAACAGGGAAAGTCAAATGGCTGTATTCCGCCAAAAATATGTATACAAATGGACTAATAGTGTATCTTAACACCGTTTACATCAATACAAATGACGGAAGTATAGATGCCTTAGATACTCAAACAGGAAAAATTAGGTGGCATAGTGTTGTAAAAGTGGGTGGCTCAGCAGTACCAACCCTAGCAGATGGGCTACTTTTTGTTGCCTCTATAGACACCTTATACGCCTTTGATTTAAAAACAGGTCATGTCAGATGGCAGTACAAAGCAGGTGGTTGCCTCTCTCCTACCGGCTTTGTATCTACAGTAGCTTATGGTTTAGTGTATGTTAGTATCTGTAGTCAATTGCTCGCAATCACCGAGAAGACGGGCAAAATTCAATGGTCTTATACGGCTTTGAGAAATACAGACTTTAACACTGCTTCAGTAGCAGATGGTCTCGTTGTTGTTGCTGATAACGACAACTCTCAAAATGATGTTCTGTTCGCATTCGATGCCTTAACAGGTCACGTGAAATGGTCCTACCGGACAGGAACGAATGTTTCTAATGCACCAGCAATCGCAAACAAGGTTGTTTACTTTAGTTGCTTCAATAGTTGTCCTAATGCAAGCTTATACGCACTCGATCTAGATACAGGCCATCTACTCTGGCTTTACGCTGGTGATGGTCATGCTTCCTTACCTGCCATTGCAGACGGTTTTCTGTATGCTCGGACGGGTTCTTCACTCCTAGCATTTCATGTAGCAAATACCAAACCATAGTAGATACTTCTCAAAAACATAGAGCTTGCTCCAATGAAAGAGACTCATTTTCATTGGAGCAAGCTCTTTATATCTATACCAAGACAAATTATTTTTCCCGAACCTTGTCCTCTTCGGGCCGGAAGTTGAGCGAGGCCGAATTGATGCAATAGCGTATACCAGTCGTGTTTCTCGGCCCATCTTCAAAGACATGGCCTAGATGTCCACCGCAGTTTTTGCAAACAACCTCTACACGTCGCATGAAAAACGAACGGTCCTCGTGCAGTTCCACATTCTCCAGGTTTACAGGGCTGTCAAAGCTGGGCCAGCCTGTTCCTGACTCGAATTTGGCATCAGACGAGAACAGAGGATGTCCACATGCAACACACTCATAGACGCCTTTCTCGTGATTATTATAAAGGGTGCCGGTAAAGGCCATCTCTGTTCCCTTTTTTCGCACAACTCGGTATTGCTCAGGCGTTAACTTTTCTTTCCAGTACGATTCGGGTTTGTTTTTTAAGTCGCTCATGTTTGTCTTTCCTTTCACATAGGAGAACAACGCAAGCTTTCTGTTTGTTTCCGTTTGTTGCTATGTTCCTTCAGAGCATGCTATGGTTAGTACAGTATATACACCGAGTAGCAGGAGAGAAGTCGTGGCACAACAACTCAACGTTCCTTTTACAATTGGTCCAGAGAATGCAGAAATAGCATGTCTACTTATTCACGGTTTTAGCGGTACTCCGAACGAAATGCGTGGTTTAGGCGATGCATTAGCGGAACAAGGGATGCATGTCTATGGCGTACTTGTGGCAGGGCATAACGGGGACCCGGAGGAATTGATCGTATCGGGCCGTAAGACGTGGCTTGCATCTGTTGAAGAGGGGTTATTGCAGCTTGCACCTTATAAAACGGTCTTCGTCGCGGGCCTTTCTATGGGTGGAGTGCTCGCTTTGAACCTTGCCATTCGGCATCCAGATCGTCTCGCTGGTGTGATTGCGATGTCCATCCCTACACGCCTTGATAACAATATACAAACACGACTCGTGCCGCTTGCTCGCTACTTTGTCAAATGGTTTTATCCACTGAAAGCCTTGAATTTCAATAACCCGAAAGTGCAGGCCGAAATTCTCAAGCAGGCGCAGCTTCGTGATGCGACCGTGACAACCATTGACTTCAACGATCTTCAAGTCGTCAATCATATCAAAACAATGGTTCGTATTCCTGTACCGGCCATTGCGGAACTCATTGCGCTTATCAACCAGACACGAAGAAATCTGTATAAGCTGCGAATTCCACTACTGATTATACAAAGTAAACGTGACCAGACGGTTGAGCCAAAGTGCGCCGAGGAATTGTACGCCCTTACAACCTCAGCCCCTTCAAAATCCTTGCACTGGCTCGAACAGTCCGATCACGTCATCACAACAGGTGTTGAACGCGAGGAAGTGTATCAGCTCGTCCTATCGTTTATCAAGACGACAGGCCCGCACGCTTCAGAAACTGCTCCACCGAATGACGTTCGACAGGCTGTAGAGGACGGAAGCCCCCCTGATCGTTAATGAACACGATACGCGACGCTTGAAAGTTCACGATCATGTCCGGTTTGTGGTCGCCATTCACGTCAACGAAGCCAAGCGTAACAGGAGTAAGATCGTCGTTTGCACCATAAAGCTGGGGGCCGAGATAGATTTTCGCGTGTGTTGCGTCTCCGCCCGGTAACTCAATTATCTCGATACGTCGATTAAGGTTTAGTGCCAGAAAATGGCTCGGTGTGCCATTCTGCTCACTATGCCCAACAAACACATCGGTCTGATAAGTACGTGGACGCCCATAACGCATGTCATCAATCACGGTAGTAAACCAACCGAAAACGCTGCTCAGTAGAGTCCAGAGCAAGAGCATTGCAATCATACCAACGCCAAGATATAAAAGAGGGTGAGCTTGCCGCGCGGATTTTGTTTTCTTCAACACCAGTTTAGGGCGTGGTGTTGTTGGCAGAGGTCGCGCGACGGTTGGTATTGGTCGGGTTGCCAAAGGATTCTCCTTTGCCTCCGATAAGCCCTTTGCAGGATGAGACTTTGTGTCTTTTTCCTTGTCGCTCGTATCCGCTCTTTTCCATTCGCGGATATCTTCCTGTTGCTCTATGGAGCGAGGGCGAGATGCGCGTTGTACTATTGGTGTGGCCGCAGATGTAATAATAGAGTGTTTTCTGGCAGGTAGTTTACTATTTCCATTGCCTATTGGTCGATATCGTAATACGCTTTTAGGAGTTAATTTCTCTGATGCTTCTAATATTTGTGCTTCTACTACTGACATGTGTAAGTGCTCCTCTCTGTCGCGGACGAAAGCAAATGATTTCTCAATCGTGTGAGTGAAGAAATACCATCCTACAGTCGGTGCGTCCCAGCTTCCACTACATATCTATTTCATAAACGATATTTATACAAAATGTACAACAACTAACATAATGGTAGTGCTGGCATTGTACAGAAAAGGGCATGAATATGCAAAGTAATAGACGAATATTAGCCTAAATGGGTGAGTGTGCGTGAAGTTGCGCACAATAGAGAAATAAAAGGGGCTGAACAGGACATTGTTCAGAAGGAGAAATGTTTCGTTGTTTTCTTGTCTGAGCGAAGTATACCATAGACACGCGGCGAGGTCCAGGTGTCTATAAGACAGATTCCTTGCTCAAAATATTTTGGAGGTCTTTCGGCAGAGGAGCCTCTACTTCGATGCGTTTCCCGGTTATTGGATGGTCGAATTGAATTTGATAGGCATGCAGGAACTGCCGGTTGAGTGTGATACTCTTTGGTATTCTTCCAGAACCATAGACTGGGTCGCCAAAAACAGGATGCCCTATTGCCTTGAGATGCACGCGTATTTGATGTGTGCGCCCTGTCTCTAATTGTAAGAGGAGGAGAGTATGGCGCGCAAAGCGTTGCATTACGCGGAAGTGTGTTCGTGCCTCGCGACTATCGCGTGTAGTAACCGTCATCATCTGGCGGTTGCGCGTATCGCGACCAATGGGTGCGTCGATACTGCCTTGATCCTGAGCAACAATGCCATCAACGAGAGCGAGATAGCGCTTTACGATGCGATGTGCTTGCATCTCTTCCATCAGTGCGGTTAATGTGCGTGTGTTTCGCGCAATGATTATCAAGCCCGAAGTATCTTTATCCAGACGATGCACGATACCTGGGCGTCCATCTTCACCAACCCCTTGTAGTTCTGGATAATGGGCCAGCAATGCATTGACCAGCGTGTCATCGCTATGTCCAGGAGCAGGATGTACAACCATCCCTGAAGCTTTATTCAAGACAAGCAAATCTTCATCTTCATAAAGAATATCAAGGGGAAGTTCCTGGGCCTTTGCCTGTGTTGGCGGAACAACAGGTGTTGCATGTACTATCGAAACTGTATCACCACGTCGCAGCGCATAGCCCGGCTTGCTTGCCTTACCCTTAACCAGTATCGCTTCGCCTGCAATAAGTTGCTGTATGTTTACACGAGAGAGAGAAGGCAGGAGTGGAGCAAGAAAGCGATCTAACCTCTGACCAATCTGGTCTTCTTGAACATCGTATATTTGTGTATCTTCCAAGAATTGTAACTCTTTCTTCAAGTCCGGCTATTTATGGCTTGCGGTCTCCTGTGACGCGTTTTCTTCCACCTGCTTCTCAGAGGAAGGGCGGCGCGAAAAGAAGATAAACACCAAAAGTAAAATGACGCCGATCGTGATACAGGCATCGGCGACATTGAAAATCGCAAAGTAGAAGTTGATCTGCGGAATGCGGAACGCGATAAAATCGACGACATAGCCACCATTATGTATTCTGTCGATCACGTTTCCCAACGCACCCCCAATGATCAAACCAAAGATGACCTTATAATACAGTGGTCCATTGTTCAGCACGCGCAGATAAATATAACCAACTACGAGCATTGCAACCGTTATCAAAATGACGAGCACGGCGGTGTTTTGGAGCATACTGAAGGCGGCACCGCTATTTTGGATGTAGTAGAAAAGCAGGTACTGCCCCACCACCGAGACGCTTTTGCTTTCAGGAGGACTTAGATGCATGACAACGAGAGCTTTTGTCCACTGGTCAAGCACAATAACAACAATCGTTACAAGCAATGCAAGTGCGTCATAGATACGGGCGTGGTGGGCAACTCTTGATGTCACAGTCTTTTCTTCTTCCTAACAGCATGTCTCTAAATGTGTGCTTTATAGTACAGCATTTTCTCTATTTTGTCTATCTGGCATCGCTATAACGTTTGAGCAGAACCTGGTTGCTGAGAACGTGATGCCTCACAAATGGGTCAAGAACACTGAGAAAACAGAGGCGCATGCAGTGATAGGAAATAGTGTGCCATTTGCTGAGGAGAAAGAGGCATATCATTCTCAAGCCACCAGGCGAGGATACTGATAAGTGCTCCTGAAACAAATTGGGCATGGATGGCAGGTGGAACCTTAAGCGGCTGATAAGCAATAGACGGTACTACATTCATTTTGCGCTCCAGATGTTCTGTGATGTACTCCTTGACGAGTTTCTGAAACCTGTCAACGCCTGTCCCGCGCAGCATTAGCTTGTAAAATTGTTGGTGTTGTGTGACATGGACGAAGAGACGAACAAATGAGGAATGAGGATCATCACTGACTGGCATGTCCACTTCTGTGAGCAAGGCGTCATACATCTGTCGCATACCTTGCTCAAAGAGAGCATATTTATCCTCATAGTGCTTGTAAAACGTTGTGCGATGCACCATAGCTCGCTCACAGATATCTTTGATAGTAATGTCTTCAAATGCTTGCTCGGAAAGCTCCATCAGAAGGGCTTCCCACAGCAACTTATGTGTGCGTCGTACGCGTAGATCTTCCTGCCCTTCAAACGTCTTCATCGACAAAATCCTTCCAAGTGTCGCCTATCCTACAGAACAGTTTCTTTTGCTTCTTGACCCGTTATGCTTTCTCTAGCATACTCGAAGAAGAGGCACAAGTAAAGAGACACAATGCTATGTAGACGAGTGTAGAAAAAAATAAACTAGTTTTATCTTGCCCATTGCGAGAGACTACGTGTTCAGAACCAACCAGTATTCATATCAAAGGAGAAAAATTCATGAATCTGTACAAAGAGAAAACCGCACTCATCACAGGTGCGTCGACAGGCATTGGTGCTGCATTTGCGAAAGCGTTGGCTGCTGCAGGAACTCATCTCATTCTTGTCGCACGTTCGGAGGAGAAATTACGTGCCCTTGCCAGTCAACTAACGAACCAGTATGCTATTCGTGCTGAGGTTATTGTCGCCGATCTGAGCCGAGTCGGAGCTACACACAAGGTGTTCGAGGAGACACAGCAGCACGGCCTAACCGTTGATATCCTTATTAATAATGCAGGGTTTGGGACCTATGGCCCGTTTGAAACGCTCGATGCCGAGCGCGAACAGCAGGAGATTCAACTGAATATTGCCACGCTGGTTGATCTCACTCATGCCTTTGTACCCTCGATGATTGCACGTCATCAAGGTGCGATTATAAACATTGCCTCACTTGCTGCATTTCAACCTATTCCTAACATGGCAGTGTACGCCGCAAGTAAGGCATTTGTGTTGTCATTCAGTGAGGCACTGTGGGCAGAATATCGAACTAAGGGCATACGTATCTTAGCACTTAGCCCAGGAGAAACTGCCACTGAATTCTTTCACGAGCTTGGCAGTGGGTATGATACTCCTCTCGGCAATGCGCAGACGCCAGAACAAGTTGTGCAGGTTGGACTGCGAGCACTTGAGCAAGGACGCCCTTCCGTGATATCAGGCAAGCAAAATGCGTTGAATATGCAGGTGGCTAATGTGTTTCGCTTCTTCCCACGTGGTCTGGTTCTGCGCCTAACGGCGCAAGTGATACAACGACTCCACCAAGTGAAAGCAGTCTAATATCGAAGAGCCGACGAACTTTTCGTCGGCTCTTGTGTTCATAATACTCTAAGACACATTGGTATCGGTATCGTACAACTCCTCACGACCGAGGTTGCGTTCCTCTGCCTGCTCCTCTTCCTCAATAGTGCGGTCGGCCCACGGAAGTGCTTCGAGCCGCCTTTCTGGAATAGGCTTGCCCGACACAACACTCTTGCCGTACGTGCCGTCCTCTATGCGTTTGAGTGCTGCTTTCACAAGTGTTAGCAATGCATTCTCATTGACCTCAATGGACTGCTCTTGTTGCGTCTCCGTGAAATCTATCGCGGTCTCCTCGAACTCTTGTGGCCCCTCGCTGATCTCAATAGGGTCTATCGGAGTGGGATGTGCCTCTGTTAACGTCGCAATGTTCCCTTGGAGTTCTTTCTGCTTCGCCTCTAACCGCTCTTTCATTTTCTGTATGTCTATGGTCATAAAAGTTTTCCTTTCAAAATCGTTTGATATCCTGTATACGAATCTCTAGCATAGGAAGTCTCATGTATGCTTCAGTGATTACAAATAGCTTAAATAACGTATATACTATAGCATGTCAAAAAGCTTGCCCCGTGTGCTATTCTTATGGAGTACATGATGATTGTAAAGGATGGAAAAGTATGGCAACATCACAAAGTCCGCAGCAGTCCGACTTCCAGCAAGAAACTCCATCACTCTTTAGTGATTTCGATCTTTACCTCTTTGGACAAGGAAAAAATTATCGCATCTATGAGAAAATGGGAGCGCATCCCCGTGTCGTCAACGGCATCTCAGGAG
>CAXTUE010000014.1:14666-19939 GCA_964247355.1 uncultured Ktedonobacteraceae bacterium
CAGTCTGGGCACCTGGCGCGCGCGCCATTTCTGTCATCGGCGATTTTAATAATTGGGACCGTACTGTAGCACCAATGCACGTGCGACATACTGATCTCGGTGTGTGGGAGTGCTTCATACCCGATGTCCATGTTGGTGCGCTGTACAAATATGCTATTTATTCACGTTACAACAATTACTCTATCGATAAAACTGATCCATATGGCTTCGCGGCTGAGTTGCGACCAAAAACGGCAAGCATTGTCACAGATATTCATCAGCACTCGTGGCAAGATACTACATGGATGCAGCAACGCGAGAAGCTGCAGGAACTGAGTGCGCCTGTGTCAATTTATGAGGTCCATCTAGGCTCATGGCGACATGTACCAGAACGGCACCAGGAAGGTGCGCCAGAGGAAGATCGCTTTATGACGTACCGTGAGTTGGCTCCTGCACTCGCAAACTATGCTAAAGATATGGGCTTCACACACATAGAATTACTGCCTATTACCGAATATCCTTATGATGGGTCATGGGGCTATCAAGTCACAGGCTATTATGCTCCCACAAGTCGCTTTGGAACACCAGAAGATTTTCAGTACTTTGTCGATTATATGCATCAGCAGAACATTGGTGTGTTACTCGACTGGGTGCCTGCTCACTTTCCTAAAGATGGCAGTGCACTGAGCTACTTCGATGGGACGCATTTGTACGAGTACGCGGATTCGCGCAAGGGAGAGCATAAAGAGTGGGGAACGTATGTGTTCGACTATGGAAGAAGTGAGGTAAAGAACTTTCTAATAGCCAGTGCGCTGTTCTGGTTGCACGAGTACCACCTTGACGGCCTACGCGTTGATGCGGTTGCCTCGATGCTCTACCTGGACTATATGCGTGAGCCTGGTCAATGGATCGCCAATCAATATGGGGCACGCGAGAATCTGGAAGCGGTGGATTTTCTACGCCAGCTCAACGAAGCGGTTTACGCGGAGGAGCAAGGCACAATCACGGTCGCCGAAGAGTCTACCTCGTGGCCGCTTGTATCGCGTCCCACCTATGTGGGCGGGCTTGGCTTTAGCTACAAGTGGAATATGGGCTGGATGCATGATATGCTAGAGTATATGCATCTTGACCCCATCTACCGGCGCTATCATCATAACAACATCACGTTCTCGCTCATGTATGCATATTCCGAGAACTTTATGCTGCCACTGTCACATGATGAGGTGGTACATATTAAAGGCTCGATGATTAATAAAATGCCTGGCGACCTGTGGCAGAAATTCGCGAACTTACGTGCCTTCTACGGGTATATGTGGGGCCACCCTGGGAAAAAACTACTCTTCATGGGTGGCGAGTTTGGGCAGTGGCACGAATGGAATTTTGCCCAGAGCCTTGATTGGCACCTGCTCACTCCACCAAGTGATCCGCATCATGTACAGCTTCAAGCTTTCATTCGCGAACTGAACGCTCTTTACCAACGCGAACCTGCTTTGAGCGTATTAGATACGAGCGAGAAGGGCTTTTCCTGGATAGACCCGCATGACTCGGACAACAGCGTCATATCTTTTATGCGAAAAAGTGGACAGGAAGGGGAAACCCTTCTCTTCATCTGCAATTTCACGCCGGTTCCGCGTCATGGCTATAGAGTAGGTGTGCCTTATGCCAGTGAGTATTATGAAGTGCTCAATAGTGACGATGTACGCTATGGTGGAAGTGGACTTGTCAATACAAACGCAATGCCCAGTGCTCCCATGTACTGGCAATCCTGTCCACACTCTATCCTGTTGACGCTTCCACCCCTGGCAACTCTTGTTCTTAAGCCACGAACACTAGAAAAAAGCGGCGAGCTGGTTCAAGAGAGTACACACTAAAGAAAGTATGCTAGAGAAGAGTATTCGTAATGAGTCATAATAACGGAAAAACGTCGAGCTTAAATAACAACAATAACAGAAAAACAAAGGGACGCTACCGTTCCACGAGAAACAAAGGACATGCCGTTACAGAGGATGAACGCTTGCTCAATCGCCCTCCAACACAGCAACTTGTAAGTCCAACAGAACCATTGTCACAGGAGCAAGTCAAGCAAGAGCAACATGCTTTTGATCGTGCGATGAACTTCGATTTTACGCTGACGGACCCCTGGCGCGTCATGCGTATCACCAGCGAGTTTGTCAATGGGTTTGATGGGCTTGCACATATTCCACCCGCCGTCACCATCTTTGGCTCTGCACGTACGAAAAACGATGACGCAGAATATACATCTGCCGTGGAAACAGCTCGTCTACTGGCAAAAGCAGGCTTTGCTATTATCACAGGTGGTGGCCCCGGCATTATGGAGGCGGCGAACAAAGGTGCGCAAGAGGGCGGCAATCTTTCAATTGGCTGCAATATCGAACTACCATTTGAGCAGTTGTCGAACGCCTACCTTGATATCTCGCTTGACTTCAGCTACTTTTTCGTGCGAAAAACGATGTTCATGAAGTACTCGAACGCATTTGTCATTTTCCCAGGCGGTTTTGGAACAATGGACGAACTTTTTGAGGCATTGACATTGATCCAAACCAAAAAAGTAAACAACTTTCCCATCATTCTGTACGGTTCAAGCTATTGGAGCGGTCTTGTCAACTGGATAAACGGCGAAATGCTACGCGCTGGCAAAATTTCGCAAGATGACCTATCACTCCTTCGTGTCTCTGACAATCCAACAGAAATCTGCAAGCTGGTCAGCGAAGCATACAAGGAGAACTACCGCACGGAAGGTGAGTGGACACAAGGCTATCAACACAAATCCATCCGCTAAATGGTGCAGTACCAGTGTGCAGTCGCTGGTACTGCCGCTTCCACATTCATTCGCATAGCCATTGCTCTCTCATCACTACTTCTACTCTATTCTCTTCGCATGAGGCAGAATAAAATAGCACGAAGTAAACCTATACGTCAAAAGCAACGATCAAACGTGGTAGTTTGAGTTGTGCGGTAGACTGTGCCCAGAGCCGTATGGCTTGCGCCACAATCTCATTGTCTCGCGGTTGGTGGAGCTTCTCGTAGAGGACAGGACGTTTGGTAACAATCTGTACATGCCAGGTGCCGTCTACACGCTTGAGACCTTTGGGAGTTGCGGCACGTAACAGTGTTGCAGCACGGGGCGATTGACGGTTCACAATTTGGAGGATAGCAGGCCAATGCGTGTGCATAACGGAAGTAAATTGATCAGCAAATTCATCGTACCGGGCGTGCGGTTTCTTCTGCTCCACTGAGGGCCTCCTCGTCTGACTCAAGAGACTCTTGCTACTTCAGTATAGCATGTTTTCTCTTTTGGAGAGACGCTTTTCTAACGAGCTACAGAGGATTCTTCATGCACATCCCCAACTGTGATTATCTTCTTCGGCTGAAAGAATGGTCGTAGCGCGAGGAAAAGAACAATACTCACAGCCGCTCCCAGCAGATACCCAAGGCTAGTTGTTGCGAAAATTCCTTTTGCCAGTGGGCCGCTAAAAAACGTCGATGTGGTAAAGAGCAGACCAACCACCACACCGACTATCCATGCAATGCAGGCAGGAATATTGAACCCACGGGTATAGTAGTAGGCGCTTTCAGGACCCAGTGTACTCAAGCTTCGAGTATCATAACCGCGACGCCAGATCATATCTACCAGGAAGATTGCGGCCCAGACAGTTAAACCAGCCGCTAAGAGCAAGAGAAAACTGGAGAGTGCTCCCTGGAAGTCATTGCGAATCAGCAGGACATAAATCGAGCCGATTACCATCAACACTCCATCAATCAGCACTGCGTACTGACGCTTGACACGAACACCGAGCGCGAGCAGGTTCAAACCAGAAGAATATATATCGAGCGCAGCACCTGCCAGCAAACCACCAATAGCGGTTAACAGGTAGGGAACGGCCAGCCAGGAGGGAAGTGCCTCACGAATTGGTGCTAATGGATCGGTAGCTGTAAGTGTATTTGTCTTAAAGGAAGCCAGTAGCACACCCACAATCATCAACACATACAGTGGAAGTGTGCCACCGATGACAGTCCAGAACGTGATTGCGCGCCCAGAACTTCTATGTGGTAGATAGCGTGCATAATCTGCACCAGAGTTAATCCAACCAATACCGGTCGCGGCCATAACGATGACAAACGCCGTGACCACTCCAGTATCCCACGGTCCCGGTGGTTGGTTCACGATCTTGCCCCAGTTGGTTTGCGGCAAAATGAATGCAATAATGACAATTGTCAGAATGCCAAATATCCATGTAGCGGCTCGTTGCAGCCAGACGAGCGTCGCATGGCCCCAGTAACCACATGCCACTACAGCCGTCGATAGCACAATAATGCCGAGTACAGTCCAGACAGCATTTGCCTGTATACCAAACACTTGTAGCAATTCTAGCAATGCACCTGTGGAGGCAATCACTAAAACAGTCTCCCAACCAACCAGACTAATCCAACTTATTAGTGTCGGACCAAAGTTACCACGTGTGCCAAAAACGGCTCGCGACAGCGTTAACATTGGTGCTCCACCCCAGACACCTGGAATGCTTAGAAGACCGACAAAGAAGAAAGATACCGCCGTCGCGATTAATCCAACTGCTAGACTTTGCCACAGGTTCAAGCCATTACCAGTGAGATAACCTGCTCCGTAGACAACTCCCAGGATACTCACGTTACTAGCAAACCAGACCCAGAACAATTCAAGCGGCTTCCCATGACGTTTTTGTTGCGCTATAGGTTCAATTCCGCTCATTTCAACCGACCAGACCTGATCCTCCTCTGGTTGTTGTACCGCACTCATATGTTCCCTCGCTTCCCATCATTGCTGTAATTTCCTTTAGTAAAAATTATACGCCATGAACTCTCTGGTATGCCACTGTCTCCAAATACGTATCACAATCGTATTCTTTATAGAGCACCATGAGTGTGCATCGGAGACATGTGTGTTGAATGAAAAGTGCGAGGACAAGTGAACTCGTGCCTAAACACAACAAGTATATCTTTTTGGGGAGGAATTCTTCATATGACAGTAGCAATGGCTGCGGCTAACTTTAGCCCCTCAGGTCTTCTCATCTGGATCGTTATTGGGTTGATTGCCGGATTTGTGGCAAGTCGCATCATGCGTGGTGGTGGGTATGGTGTGATTGGCGATATTATCGTTGGATTGGTTGGAGCGTTGATTGGTGGATTTCTCGCGAACTTACTTATTCCCGACGCGAACTTTGGTCTCATCGGCAGCATCATTGTGGCCATCGTCGGCGCATGCATCCTCATCGCAATTCTACGTGCGGTACGTAGGT
>CAXTUE010000015.1:0-5360 GCA_964247355.1 uncultured Ktedonobacteraceae bacterium
GTATGATGGCTTTTTGACGCCCTTCAACTTATTTCACATGCTTTCATATAACTCGCTTTTCGGCCTTATTGCGCTGGGCATGACATTTGTTATCATGACTGGCGGTATTGACCTTTCAGTTGGCTCGCTTGCTGCATTATCAAGTGTTGTCGCAGCTCGCATGAGTCCAAATGGCCTCTGGATAACACTCCTGGCTTGTCTGGGCATTGGTGTTTGCGTTGGCATCATCAATGGTTGGGCTATTGCATGGCTCAAGATTCCACCATTCATTACAACGCTAGCAATGCTGCTTGCGGCACGCGGCTTAGCCTTACTCCTTTCCAACAACGCTTCGATTACCGTCGATACCACAAGTGATTTCAATGTCCTGGCGCAGAACTTCACATTCGGTTTCGATATCTTTGGCATTGGTGCTATTCCTATATCTGTAGTGCTGCTTATTGTTGCCTATGCCATCGGTTCAATTGTCCTGAATTTTACAGGATTTGGACGGCATGTGTTAGCAATTGGTGGCAACGAAGAGGCCGCGCGTCTCATGGGGTTGTCTGTTGAAAGAATTCAGTTCGCTGTTTATATTCTCAGCAGCGTACTAGCAGCACTGGCGGGCGCACTCCTGGCCGCTCAAACATACAATGGACTACCAACAGAAGGAGTGGGTTGGGAGTTAACTGCGATTGCGGCGGTTGTCGTAGGCGGAACGCTGTTGAGCGGCGGTATGGGATCAGCGCTTACATCATTGGTGGGTGTGCTTCTTCTTGGTTTGATTTTCAACATTTTGAACTTTGAAAATGGTAGAGGGCTTATCAGCATTACCTCTTTCTGGCAATCGGTGATTCGTGGTGCGTTTTTGCTGATTGTGATTATTCTACAAAGTCGCTTGACACGTGCGCGAGGAAAAGCCGACCTGGGTCAAACACCGTGAGGAAATAGTTGTTGTGTATGTGAAGTGATGGAGAGTAACAAGAGTTAGCACTACTTTTGCTGAACTGTGAAAGGAACCGTACAGTGATTATCACCGATGTTACTACGCTCAAGCTTCGTTTTCCTATGACGGTTGCTATGGCTGATGCCATTCACTACATGCCAGAACGCCCAACGCTTCTTGTACAGGTGCATACGGACGAAGGCATTGTTGGACTCGGCGAGGCAGCAGCTTATGGCGGCTTTATAGAAAGTGGAGAGGCACTGCTTCTCGGCGAGTTACGGCGTACGATTGTGGGCCAGGACCCGTTTCGAGTGGAGCAATTATGGCAAAGAATGGCGACGCGAGCGCAGCAACGCGGACGACGCGGTATGCTGATGATGGCGATAAGTGGCATTGATATCGCACTGTGGGATATTATCGGACAGGCAACACATACACCTCTTTACCGTTTACTCGGTGGGTATCGCGATACGCTTCAAGCATATGCCTCTGCGGGCTTCTATGCGCAGGACAAAGATGTAAATGCGCTGGCGGAAGAAGTTGGAGGCTATGCTGAACGTGGTTTCGGCTGTGTGAAAATCAAGGTTGGACGCCAGCCATTGGCCCTTTTGAATCCACTTGCGGATATGCCCGCTTCCGACTATGCAACGGTAACGTTTGAAGAGGATGTCGCCCGCGTACAGGCGGCCCGCAAAGCTATCGGGCCAAAGGTTAAACTCGCCATCGACGCTAATAATGCATGGACTCCTTCGTTGGCATTGAAGTTTATGCATGCTGTTGAAGACCAGGATATTTACTGGCTTGAAGAGCCTGTCGCTACTGAGGACCTGAATGGGTCCGCGTTGCTAGCCCAGCAACTCATTACCCCTGTTGCAGGGTACGAAACCGAGACGGGCCTACCCGGATTTCGTGAACTCATCACGCGACAGGCTGTGGATATCGTGCAGCCAGATGTTATCTGGTCTGGTGGCATTACCGAGTGTCGCAAAATCGCAGCCTTCGCGCAAGCATATAGCTTGCCTGTCATTCCACACGTTTTCTCGTCGGCGGTAAGTAGTATTGCAAACATGCACTTCATCGCCTCCTTAGCCAATGGTAGCTGGCTTGAGTGGGACCAAAATCCTAATGCTTTACGCACCGACCTCTTTGAAGAGTCGCTTACGCTCGATGCTAAAGGATGTGTGCGTCTACCAGAGCGACCAGGGCTAGGCGTAAAGCTTCATCAGGCTACGATTGATCGTTATCGTATCGAGCAACACACGCCGCAAAATTAACCGTATTGTAGAACGACTGTACAGTGTACTTTCATGCAAGGAGACTTTTCATGAAACTAGAAGGCAAGGTTGCTATTGTGACTGGCGGCGCGCAAGGTATGGGACGTGCCATTGCACTGCGTTACGCTCAGGAAGGTGCCAGAGTTGTCATCGGAGATTTGAAACATGCGGATGCTCAAAAAGTGGTGGAAGAGATTGCTGGCAAAGACGGAAAGGCACTAGCGGTTGCCGTTGATGTGCGTAACCAGCAGCAGGTACAGGCAATGGTCGATGCGGCGGCACAGGAGTTCGGGGGACTCGATATTTTGGTGAATAATGCCGGTGTAGGCAAGATTATTCCCTTCCTGGAAACAACGGAGCAGGATTGGAATTTCATGTTCGACATCAATTGCAAGGGCCTTCTGTGGTGTAGTCAGGCGGCGGCGCGTATTATGATACAGCAGGGAAGAGGTGGAAAGATTATCAATCTCGCCTCACAAGCTGGACGTAGGGGCGAAGCATATGTGCTTGCCTATTGTGCGAGCAAGGCGTGTGTAATCAGCATGACGCAATCTATCGCGCTTGCACTGGCGGAACACAAGATTAACGTCAACGCTATTGCGCCAGGAGTTGTCGATACGCCGTTTTGGGAAGAGGTTGACAAGCAGTTCGCGAAAATTTCAAATTTGCCAGTTGGAGAACCAAAGCGTCGCGCCGTTGCATCTATTCCGCTTGGACGTATCGAGCAGCCTGATGATGTAGCGAACGTCGCTGCCTTTCTCGCATCAAGTGACGCCGACTATATCACCCAGCAATGTATCAATGTCGATGGTGGCAACTGGCCCAGTTAACAGAAGGAAAAATACATGAAACTCGCGCAACGTGTCGCGGTGATAACGGGCGCAGGCTCTGGCATCGGGCAAGCAATGGCCCTACTTTTTGCGCGCGAGGGAGCGCATTTGCTGGTCGCGGACGTAAACGAGGGAGCGGCGCAAGAAACTGCTGGTAGAGTTACCGCGAATGGTGGAACGTGTACCGCTATACATGTTGATGTGTCGCAACCAGAGCACGTCCGCTCTATGATTGAGCAGACACGACAAACTTATGGCCGTCTGGATATTTTATGCAATAACGCAGGCATCGGTTCGACAACTGACGTGATCGCGTGTGAGCCGGATGAATGGGATCACGTGATGAACGTCAATGTAAAAAGCGTGTATCTCGGCTGCAAGTACGCTCTTCCAATCATGATAGCTCAAGGAAGCGGCGTGATTATTAACACTGCCTCTATTGCAGGTATGGTTGGTCTGGTCAAGCGGGCGGCATATAGTGCCAGTAAGGGAGCGGTTATTGCCTTGACTCGGCAGGTGGCCATAGAGTACGTCGAGCACGGTATTCGTGTAAATTGTTTATGTCCTGGCACTGTTGATTCGCCGTGGGTTGGACGATTGCTCAATCAGGCTGACGACCCTACTGCTGAACGTGCATCGTTGGTTGCGCGTCAACCAATGGGGCGTCTAGGGAAGCCGGAAGTGGGTGCGGCGGGGGCACTATTTTTTGGTTCTGTCGTTGGTGGTTTTATCACTTGTACAGGGTTGATTATTGATGGCGGATTGACTGCGCGCTAGATTCTAAGAAAGAAGACGGTATGTCAATGCAGACACAGTTAGACAAATATCAAATGCGCATCGGGAATCAGTGGAGGAACGCGACAGGGGGCCAGACGCGTCCCGTCCTCAATCCCGCGATGGGAGAAGCGTTTGCTGAAGTGCCAGAGGGGATGCGTGAGGATGCTCATGCAGCTTTGGAAGCGGCGGCTCTTGCTCAACCAGCATGGGCGGCACTCTCAGGTGTGCAACGTGCAGTGTATATCAAGCGTATCGCCGCACTCATTCGCGAGGATGCGGATCGTCTTGCGCGCCTAGTTGTACAGGAACAGGGCAAGCCATTATTTGAGGCGCAAGGTGAAATCGGAGGAACCGCTGAGTTTTTTGATTATTCTGCCACATTTGCACGGGCTGCGATAGGCGAAATCATCGCTTCTGATAGCCCAAATGAAGACATCTGGATTCGCAGTGTGCCCTATGGTGTTGTTGTTGGTATTATTCCGTGGAACTATCCGGCAGCTCTGTTTGCACGGAAGGTTGCACCAGCTTTAATGGCTGGCAATACTATTGTTATCAAGCCGCACGAAGATACACCACTCAGTTCACTCGAACTGGCAAAAATCATTGAAAATGCTGGCGTACCGGCAGGTGTTGTTAACGTCGTAACCGGTGCTGGCACGATTGTTGGCGATGCGTTAGTGCGTGACGACATTACACAACTTGTTACCGTCACAGGCTCGGTTCGTGCGGGTCGACAAATTCTTGAGGCTGCGGCACGAAATATTACTGTTGTCTCGCTTGAATTGGGCGGTAAGGCACCTTTTATCGTGATGGATGATGCGGAGATGGATGCTGCTGTTCGTAATGCGATTACGGCACGTTTTATGAACTGTGGGCAGGTGTGTACCTGTAACGAGCGCACATATGTACAGCGACGCGTGTTTGATCAGTTTCTTGAACGCTATGTGGATATGGTGAGCAAATTGCGTATGGGCGACCCTATGCAACCTACAACAGAACTGGGACCAAAGATCAATCAGGTCGAGCTTGAGAAGGTCGAGCGTATGGTGGGACGCGCGCAAGAGCAGGGTGCTCAGCTTGTTATCGGTGGCAAGCGGCCAGAGGGCGAGCAATTCCAGAAAGGATACTGGTACGAGCCAACGGTGCTAACGCATGTGCGCAATGACATGGATATTATGCAGCAGGAAGTGTTTGGCCCGATCACGCCAATCATGCCTTTCGATGATTTCGAGGAGGCTATTGCGCTTGCCAATGATACTCGTTATGGTCTAACTGCTTATCTCTTCACGAAAGACATACATCGTATGATGCGTGCCGTGCAAGCAGTGCGCTCCGGCGAGATTTATATCAACAAGATTGGGCCGGAGCAATTGCAGGGTTTTCATACTGGCTATGGCTTGAGTGGTCAAGGCGGTGATGATGGCGCGCATGGCTTCGACCACTACTTACGCAAAAAGACGGTATACGTCAACTATGGAAATACACCTGCGGCTAATTTGATGCCCTATCCTAATTTGCCCAGTTTGTACTGCAGTTGATGTATCCTTTACATGA
>CAXTUE010000015.1:5370-19718 GCA_964247355.1 uncultured Ktedonobacteraceae bacterium
GGTCCGTGGTGCCATTATTATTGCTATACGGCCGTTTTTAATGCGGTCCCTACCTAAGACATATCCGCGTTCTTTCGTGAAAACGCATCATCAATCCCTACAAATGGTATACTACATCACTTCTCACATAGGGTACACCACGGATGCAGTCTCAGCCACATAGGGAACCGTAAACGGTCCTTCTGGTAGAATAGCAACTCGTGCGGCTGAGCCGCCGTATTGTTCTATTAACTGATCGAGTGTGTGCTGTAGATTTGGCGCAGGAGTAAGCTTTGCCATTTGTACAACTTCGTCAGGCAGTGATGAGTGCAGGTATACCTCGGCCTCCAATTGTACGAGAGCCTGCTTTTGGACTTGCCACTGGTCGTGCATCGTAAAGTCAGGAGTGTTTATCAAGTCGAGCAGGGCCGAGGGAGAGTTGCGCATTTGAAGCAGTGTTCCGTAGTTTCCATGAGCGGGTAGGCCATCGCGACATTCGGAAACAGTAAGAATTGTGCCTCCTTTGCGTACAATCTGTGCAGCTGCAGTCATCCCCTTGACCGTTTGATAGAGATTCTGGTCTAGCGGATAGCCACCATTGCTTGTAATAACGATGTCGAAGGGCTGTTCGACCGCTTGTGTTGCTGAACGCGCAACATCGGCGCAACCTATTGCATGAGCTTGTATATAGTCACCAGCGTAGACGCCTGTTATATGTTTGTCCTGGTCCAGCGTGACATTCATCATGAACTCAGGAGGACACATACTCACGCATTCGCGTATGCCTTGCTGAACTGGATTGCCCTCTAACACAGCCCACGTTGCGCGCGGGTCTCCAATAAGCCGTGCATTGTGCAGTGCTTGTATAGTTTGAATGCCGCCGAGTCCAGGAATAACGCCTTTTGCTCCACCAGAGAAGCCAGCAAAGAAATGCGGTTCGATGAAGCCGGTGACGATACGAAAATCTGCCTCTACATAGCGTCGATTGACCCATACAGGAACGCCTGACTCTGTCATCCCTAGATGAGCAAGTGTATTGTCATCGAATGCATCATGGTTGACAACCTCAACCGTATTCACAACATCTTGCCCCACCATCTGGATAAGCTCTTCGCGCGTATTGCTCCGGTGTGAGCCTGTGCCATTTAGAATGACGAAACGTGAGCGTGGGACATGCGAGAGCGTTTCAAGCAGCCACGGCACAATACGTTCGTTCGGTGTTGGGCGTGTGATATCAGAGATCACGATAGCAACAGTATCGTGAGGTCGAACACGTTCAACAAGGGCCTGACTTGCTATAGGATTGGCGAGGACAGACCGAAATGTCGCATGTTCATCTGGAAGCGGAGAGCCGTAACGTGGGTGTATCACAGTTGTAGTTTCCGGCAACTCTAGCGAGAGGTGCGTACCACCATAAGGAATGTGAACGTTTGTCATATTACACCTCGTCTTTGCAGGTCCAGCATTTCAAGTACGTAGATCATTTGTACAGTGCTTTGAGTATAAAAGGCTTACACTGGATTTGCAAGCTGTGAAAGTAGAGACCCTACAACTTATAGCTTTACTCTTGACTTTTACCTACGTGAATGGTATACTTTTCAAAACCATGAACCCATTGCAATTTCTTGCATTAACCTCTTACTTGTGTTTTTGAAGGGGGAACTATTGTGAGCAACGGACGAATTTCAAATAAGCGTGCGATTATCACGGGGGCAGGAAATGGCATTGGACGAGCGACCGCTCTTCGCTTTGCTCGTGAAGGTGCTAACGTAGGCATCATCGACATCAATCCTACCGCCCTCGAAGAGGTTACAGCACTTATAACTGCATCAGGAGCCGAGGCTCTTCCATTAGTTACAGATGTGACAGACGAGGCTCAAGTAGCTCATGCTGTAGAACAGGCCGTTGAGCGTTGGGGCGGATTAGATATCGTGGTAGCAAACGCAGGTATCGAACTTGTTGGACAAGATGCTCCTGCTCATGAACTGGCAAAAGAGATATGGGATCGTACGCTCAACGTAAACTTCACAGGTATTTTCCTCACATGTAAACACGGCATCCGCGCACTCCTCAACTCTGGCGGTGGAAGCGTTATATGTACAGCGTCGCCTACGGGACTCTTTGGTTGTGCTCCAGGACTTGATGCATATAGTGCAAGCAAGGCTGGCGTCTACGGTTTAACAAGAGTGATGGCAAATGACTACGCCAAGAAGGGTATTCGTGTCAATGCTGTCATTCCAGGCTTTACAGACACACCTATGAATAATTGGATTATGCATGACGATGTGGAACGCGAAGTGTTGCTTCGTACTGTCCCATTGGGTCGTCCTGGCACGGCAGAAGAAGTCGCCTCGGTCATGCTGTTCCTTGCCTCTGATGAAGCTTCTTATGTGACCGGCGCAGCATGGGCTGTTGATGGGGGAATGACCGCTATTTAAATTAGCAAGGAGAAACTGCTATGGCAGCCCAGGACAAGCCGGATATTGATTTTCTTATAGACATAGCAACACGATTTTATGTGCTTGGACAAACACAAGCGCGTATCGCGCGTGAGTTGGAAGTTGATCCCGCCACTGTTTCCCGGCATCTTAAAAAGGCGCGTGATGAAGGCATCGTGCGTATCGAGATTCGGCGTCCGCGCAGTCTTCAGTTGGACCTTGGGCGTGAACTGGCTTCATCTTATAGTATCAAGCGAGCGGTAGTTGTTGCAGATGATGATGGAGGCAGTGAAGCAGTTGCGGCGGCGGCGGCAGAATATTTTAGCAGCCAGTTAACGAACGGTGCTCGGCTGGGACTTTCTTTTGGTAGGATGCTCTCTACCATGATACCTCTACTCTCTGCTGGCACGGTATCTGATCTCGATATCTCTATGCTCCTCGGTGGATTTGGTCGAGCGATGCCAGGAATTCAAGGACACGAACTTGCTCGTTATATCGCATCGCTCTATCCGCAGAGCCACATTCATTATTTACAAGCACCACTTCTTGTAGACTCATCTGATATTCGGCAAGCTATGCTGAGCGATGGTTCGATCAAGGAGGCATTGAAGGCTGCGGCAAACACCGAACTGGCACTTGTTGGTATTGGAAATCTTACCAACACAGCACCGCTCATCCGCTATGGACATCTTAGTGCGCAAGATCAGAAACGCCTTTTGCAAGCAGGGACCGTCGGCGATGTGAGTGGGCGTTTTTTCAACCTTTGGGGTGAGCCTGTTTCAGTACTTGATGATCGCTTGATTGCTATCGAAAGAGAGGAACTGGCGCGTATCCCTACGGTCATCGGAGTAGCGGCGGGACCTGAAAAGCATCATGCTATTCAGGGCGCGTTACGTTCGGGATACATTGATGTTCTGGTGACAGATGAAAAGACAGCAGAGGTTCTCGTACGAGCAGCGAGAGAAATGCCTTCGCAAGCCACATTGAAAGGAGGAAAAGCAGTATAAACATAAGGCCAGTACAGAGGCTTTATGAGTTAGCTTTGGTGAGGACAGTATCTTGGATTCCATGAGTAGTTGTTCTATGAACACGCGTGAAAGGAAATGCATATGTCCACAGAAAATACCACCTCAGCTTTTGATGATAGTGGTGTTTACCCGACATCCTCTCGTACCGAGCACACTATTGCATCTACAGAGCTTAATGCTGGTGCGTTAAGTTTTCTTGAAGTGTTGATGCAAAGCATAACAGACATTTCTCCAGCCATCGCTGCCTTGTTCTTCACTCCCTTTGTTGTCGGGTTTGCAGGAGTTGTAGCCCCTCTTGCCTATCCAATAGGTTTTATCATTACGCTTATGCTTGGCAGCGCACTCGTCCAATTCACGAAAAAAATGCCGGCAGCAGGCGGTTACTACACGTATATCAGTCGAAGTATTCATCCGCGTGCAGGTTGGCTTGTTTCATGGCTATTTGTGCTGTACGCGCCAACGGCTGGCGGTGCGGTACTCATATACATGGGAAACATTCTGCAACAGGAGTTACAAGCCAATTGGAACATCAACTGGCCCTGGTTTCCTGCCGTATTTCTCATAGTAGTTGTCGTTGGTGTAGCTCTACTGCAATATCGTGGTATCAAAATCTCAGGTAGGACCGTGCTCGTGCTCGGTATCTTGGAGATTGGAATTGTCGCGCTACTTGCCCTCTGGGCTATCGGTAATCCTGGACCTGGTGGTGTGAACCTCATATCCTTTAATCCAGGCAACATCTCCAGTGTCGGAGTAGGTGGCTTCGCGCTTGCCATTGTATTTTCGTTGCAGGCATTCTCTGGCTGGGATGGTGCCGCGCCTCTCGCGGAGGAAAGCAAGGACCCGACTCGGAACATTTCGCGTGCAGTTATCGGCTCCATCATCCTGCTTGGTGTTTTCTTAATCTTTGTCACGTGGGCAATCATCATCGGGTGGGGAACAGATGCAATTGGCAAGCTTCCCAGTTCAGCAGAATTGCCTGCCATCGTCATTGCTAAACGTGTTTGGGGACCCGTATGGTGGCTTATCCTGTTCGCGCTTCTCAACTCAACTGTCGCTGTTGTGATAGCTGTCAGCAACATTGGCTCGCGTATGTGGTTTGCAATGGCACGTTCTGGTTCACTACCACAGGTTCTTGCTAGGGTACATCCAGTGTACAAAACACCTGTGAATACAATCATTCTGCAATTTCTCATCAGCCTCGGAACTGGCCTTGTTCTGCTCTGGTGGCTTGGCGCAGTCAATGGCTATGGCTATGAGAGTTTCGTGCTGGCACTTGCCGCAATTCTCATTTACATCATGGGAAATATTGGCTCCTTCCTGCTGTACTGGCGTCAGTACCGGAGTGAGTTCAACATTTTCTATCACGCGATTTTCCCTATTATCTCAACCGCAGCACTCGTCTGGCTTACCTATGAGTTGTTCAATCCGTTTCCAGCAGCACCAATTGTCTATGGGTTGCCGACGATAGGTATCTGGCTCTTGTTGGGTGTCGTGATCCTGATCGTCATGCGCGTACGAGGAAAGGAAGGGTGGCTTACCAGAGCGGGCGATAGTGCGCGCCTCCTCTCAGATGAGACGATTGAGAAACCTGCCTGATAGTGGAAAGGTGAGTGGAGAGAAACAGCACAAGATGGTTCTCTACTCACCCGTTATCCTCTACATAACAAGAAGGAGAGATTGACACATGGTACATGACATGGGAGACTTTAAAGGTATCGCAATCACGCAAATTGGTGTTGTTGTCCGCGATGTGAAAAAGATGGTAGAGGTCTATCATAAAACTCTTGGCTGGGGACCCTGGAATATTTATGTCGCGGAACCGCCATTATTGCATAGCACCATGCTACGCGGAAAACCCACTGAATTCAGCTTTATGAATGCGGAAACGCATGTTGGTCCTGTTGATTTCGAGTTCATCCAGCCACTTGAAGGACCGAGCATTTACAGGGAATTTCTGGAGCAACACGGCGAGGGTGTTCACCACATTGCTTGTATGGGTACAGGCTCGAACTACGAGGAAAATCTCGAAAACTTCGAGAAGATGGGCTTGAAGCCTCTCATGAGTGGTGCGATAGGTGACTCCATCAAATTCTACTATCTCGAATCGGAACCAACACTTAAAATCGTTCTGGAGTCGGGAAGTGGACACATGATTTCTATTAAGCCACACATGACCTATCCTTAAGAAGTACATTGTATTCCTGCTCAGAAGGAGATGGGAATGATGAATAGTAACGAATTTGCTGGAAAAGCGGTCATCGTTACTGGTGCGGCTCAAGGTATAGGCCGCACCATTGCCGAACAGTTTGTACAGCATGGAGCACATGTCTTGATCTTTGATTTGGATGCGGAGCTTGCCAGCAAAACAGCGCAAGAGCTTTCTCCTGACGGTACGCTTGCCACAAGTATAAGCGGTGATGTTAGTCGTCGTTCGGATGTGCATCGTGCTGTACAAACCTGCCTTGAACGCTTCGGACGTTTGGATGTGATGATCGCGCATGCTGGTATCGCTGATGCTGTGCCACTTCTTGAGATAGATGACGCTCGTTGGCAACGCGTTATGGATGTTAATCTTACAGGCGTCTTTCTGTGTACACAAGAGGCGGGGCGCGTTATGGCTCGCTCAGGTGGAGGAACCATTGTGATAACAGCTTCCACGAACGCTTTTTGGGTAGAGTCGAATCTTGCTCACTATAACACCTCTAAGGGAGGAGTTGTCGCCTTCGTGCGTTCTGCAGCAATTGATCTTGCCCGTTACAATATCCGTGTGAACGCTGTCGCCCCAGGCGTTGTGCTCACGCGCATTGCGGCATGGGTGACAGAGGACCCTGCACTCGCCGCCGATTACTTGAAGCACATTCCACTCAACCGCTTTGCCGAAACACTTGATGTGGCGAAAAGTGTCCTCTTTCTCGCATCCAACGACTCCTCGTACATCACGGGGCAGACATTAGTATTGGATGGTGGTCAGACACTGGGCATTCAAGTTGAGGCTCCTGAAACACCCCTTCCAGGGGTAGAGGTACCACTTGCACCGGATGCGTCAGAATGACGAGAGTTCTTCTGAAAACAGTTTACTACCTGAGTAGGGAGACTTCATGAGCACACCATCAGAATATCAACTTTGGTACGGTGTTGACAGACCTCCACTCGAAACACGAGAACTTAGGGCCGGTCCACTTGTCGCGTTGTTGGATGGCATTGATCTGCGCTATGTGCGTCTGGGTTCGATGGAGATAGTACGTCGCATCTATGTCGCTGTGCGCGATCAAAACTGGAACACTATTCCAGGTGTTGCCTCTATTGCCAGAATTGACCAGCAGCAGGACAGTTTTGAGGTTGAGTTTGACGTTGAACACGCTTCGCATGATATTTCTTTTGTCTGGCATGGAAGAATTATAGGCACTTCTGATGGACAAATTCGCTACGAAATGGATGGTACGGCAAAAGCTGAATTTCCTTATAATCGCATCGGACTATGCATTCTGCATCCATTCAAGGAATACGCGGGACAATCGTTCACCGTACATACTGTACAAGGAGAAGTCAGCGGGCAGCTACCGGAGCAGATTGGTCCACAGGGTTTTGAGCATGGCTACTACGTACCGCTCTTTCCAGCCTTCGATGCTTTGACAGTGAATCTCACAAAGAATGTTCAATCGAAGATGAGCTTTGAGGGTGATCTTTTTGAGATGGAGGATCAAAGGAATTGGACGGATGCATCGTTCAAAACCTACTGCACGCCACTCTCACAGGGCTATCCACATCAAGCGCATGTCGGGACACACCTTGCACAACGATTTATAGTATCGGTCGAGGGTGCGCCAGAAGCACATCAACACGAGACAACAAGTCTTCGTCTCACAATTGGGCAACCGACGACACACCAGCTACCTACTCTTGGTTTCGCTATGAATGGTGATGGCGTATCTCTTACACAACACGAACGTGCACTGCTTCGTGTCCTTCGCCCTAATCATGTACGGGTTGATATTCATCTTGCCAGCGAGTACGCTCCTCTTCTCGAACAGGCAATCGAAATGTGTCAAGCCCTCAATTGTGTTTTGGAGGTTGCGCTCTTTTTTACGCAAGAGATGGCAAACGAGCTAGATCAACTGGCGACGCACTTACACAATCGCGTTCGCATTGTGCGTTTCCTCCTATTTCAGGAGGGTGGGCAAACGGCCTCAGTTTCAGAAACAACGGCACCGGAACTTGTCGCATTGGCCCGGCAACATCTCTCCCAAGTCTCTCCAGAGCGCGCGTTTGTCGGTGGTACCGATATGTATTTCTGTGAGCTGAACCGTACGCGTCCTTCTGTAGAAGGCATGGATGGCATAGCGTACACCATCATTCCGCAAGCACACGCCTTCGATGAGCGATCCTTAACGGAAACGCTAGAGGCACAGGCTGAAACCGTCAAGAGCGCACAAAGCTTTTCCGCAGGACGCCCTGTGATTGTTAGTCCAATCACATTCAAGCGTCGCTACAACCCACATGCTATTGTTGCTGAAGTCGAAAAAGCAGCAGATGAACTTCCTGACTCGGTTGATGTTCGTCAAATGTCGCTTTTCGGAGCGGGATGGACAACTGGAAGCCTGAAATATCTTGCAGAGAGCGGCGCGACATCCGTTACCTATTATGAGTTAACAGGCTGGCTTGGTGTTATGGAGCGGGACAAGGGTTCTCCACTTCCAGCACACTTTCCCTCAACGCCTGGAACTGTCTTTCCTTTGTATCATATCTTTGCCGATGTTGCTGAATGGAAAAACGGCTCAGTCATAGAATGTCACTCCAATTCGCCACTTACCGGGGTAGCACTTGCTGTAGAGAATGAAGGACGACTCCATCTCCTGGTGGTCAATTTTACCTCTCAGCCTCAAAAAGCTGTTATTGGTCCATTAACAGCATCACAGGTTTCTCTGCGAAGCATAGATGCACAGACTGTGCAGGAGGCTATGCTTCGACCGGAAAGCTTTCGACAGCAATGGGTGCAGAAAGAGGTTCAAGACAAGGAACTTGTACTCGATCTGCTGCCCTTTGCAACTGTGCGTATTGACGTGTATATGTAGATTACTACATTCTGTATTTAGTATTAGGAGGAGCAGCTATCGTGAGAATTCTGGCCGTAGGCGACTCTTTTGTACCCACGCGCTTGTTTGAAATTGGATTGAAGGACATTCTGTCTGAGCATGAGGTACGCTTCATCCAACTCGACATGGATGCGCCGTTTGTTCCGACAACGCCGTCCGAACGGGCCATTAAAGAATACGCGGGCAACCCACAACAACTCGTGGATATACTCGATGGTGTAGATATTCTGCTTGTTCATGGTGCGCCAGTCACTGATACTGTTCTACATGCTTCTCCTACTTTGAAGGTGGTAGGTGTTGCCAGGGGAGGACCTGTAAACGTCGATCTTGCAGCCGCGAGCGAGAAAGGAATAGCTGTCATTACCGCGCCAGCACGCAACGCGGAAGCTGTTGCCGATCTCACGCTCGCCTTTTTGATTATGCTTGCGCGTCGCATCATGAGTAGCATAGCATTTATCGAGCATGGTGGAAGAGTGGGAGAATCGGCGTTTGAAGGGGCGCAATTCTTTGGAAGTGAGCTTGGTGGGCATATACTGGGGCTGGTCGGTTGTGGAAACGTAGGCGTTCGCGTTGCTCAGAGAGCACAGGCATTCGGCATGTCAGTTGCTGTCTATGATCCCTATGTAGCAGCAGCAGAGTTAGAGAGTAAGGGCATGAAGGTGATGGAACTGGACGCCTTGCTTGCATGCTCCGATTTTGTCTCGTTACACACACGAGTAACACCGGAAACGGTAAACTTTTTTGATGCTGGCAAGTTCAGTATGATGAAGTCGGGTGCATTTTTTATCAACACAGCGCGTGAAACGCTGGTTGATGAACAAGCACTTCATTCAGCCCTCGTTTCAGGACACATTGCGGGTGCCGCTCTTGACGTACTGAAGCCGTGGTCGGAGAACACTGAGAATCCTCTTATCGCTCTACCAAATGTAATTGTAACGCCCCACATTGGTGGCGCAACACATGAAGCGGCCTTGCGCGGTGTGCAAATACTGGCTGAACAGCTTCACTCGTATCTAGCGGGTCAGCCGATGCAGTATCGTGTGAAGCTGGATAGAGCAGGGAGGTCATGATGGGTACACAGTATTTATTAGCTATAGACGCCGGTACTGGTAGTTGTCGTGCACTGCTTTTTGATACCTCCGGCAAGCAGGTAGCACTCTCTCAACGCGAATGGACGCATACTTCTGAGCCAAAGTATTCGGGTTCGCAGGTATTCGATACGCATGCCAACTGGGAGCATATCTCTAGTTGTATCCGTCAAGTACTCTCTACTCCTGGTGTGACACCGGACGCTATCTTAGGTGTAAGCAGTACGAGTATGCGCGAAGGCATTGTGTTATATGACAAGGCAGGGCAGGAGATTTGGGCATGTCCTAACGTAGATTCGCGCGCAGGTGAGCAGGCGACGGAGCTTGTGAATAATAAGTTGGCTGAAAAAATCTATTTTACCGGTGGTGACTGGGTTGCCATTACCACTCCTCCACGTCTGCTCTGGCTACAAAAACATCAGCCAGAAATCTTTGAGCGTATTGCTCATATGACCATGTTGAGCGATTGGATTCTGTTCAAATTGTGTGGCGAGTACGTTACTGATCCCTCTGCTGGCTCAAGCTCTGGCATGTTCGACCTCTCGAAACGCACATGGTCAGATGAGATTGTGCAGATGTGCGGATTGAGTTCCGACGTGCTACCACCTGTACGCGAATCTGGCACACTGCTTGGGCACGTTCATAAACAGGCTGCCGCCGAGACCGGTTTGAAAGAGGGAACGCCGGTGGTGGTTGGTGGTGCTGATACACAACTCGGTCTCGTCGGCATCGGACAGGTAGAGCCAGGGCAATTTACCATCGTTGGAGGGACGTTCTGGCAACAAACCGTTGGCGTAAATAGACCACTAATCGATCCAGAGGGTCGTCTGAGAACATTATGTCATGCTCTTCCTGGACAATGGATGCTAGAGGGCATTGGCTTTTACTCTGGCCTGACAATGCGTTGGTTCCGTGATGCCTTTTGTCAATATGAGCTAGAAAAGGCACAGCAACTGAAGCAGGACCCCTATACGTTGATGGAGGATGCTGCGCTACGTGTTCCGGCTGGCTCAAATGGTGTGATGGGCATTTTTTCTAACGTAATGAACGCTCGGCGTTGGATACACGCATCTCCTAGCTTCTTGCAGTTTGATATCTCGAATCCATTTGCCTCTGGCAAAAAGGAATGTATTCGAGCGATTGAGGAGAGTGCTGCCTATGTCTCGCAGGGTCATATGAAAATCATCGAGTCATTAACTGGCAGTGCCTTTGACGAGATCGTTTTCACGGGTGGTGCTGCGAAGGGCAGGCTCTGGCCCCAAATCTTAGCGGATGTTCTCAATTGCCGCGTCAAGGTTCCGGTTATCAAGGAATCAACCTCATTGGGAGTGGCACTCTACACCGGTTTAGGTGTTGGCCTGTACAATGATATGCGTAACGCCACACAAAACCTCGTCAGCTTTGAGCGAACGTTTGAACCTGATGAAGCGACGCATCGACGTTACCTGGAGCTTTATGAGCAGTGGTCTCACGTCTATACACGCTCACTTGTGATGGTGGAAGAGGGTCTTGTACAACCTCTATGGCGTGCGGCAGGAACATAGTTTTTTAAGAGTAGAACTCTAGTCAATCAGCACATGTTTGTCCTCTGGAAAGGGGGTATATCTTTGAAGCAGGAAATACGTTCTCACAGCTATGAGTATGCATTAGGCAAAGCACGGCATGAACTCATCACACCCGCACTCATTGTTGATTTAGATATGGCTAAGAACAACATCCGTCATATGGCGGAGTACATGAGTGGCGTGTCGGCCAAACTTCGACCTCATATCAAAGTTCACAAAAGCCCTGAACTTGCTCGGATGCAAATGGAGGCTGGTCAATGTGTTGGGATGAGCACTGCAACGGTCTGGGAAGCAGTGCTCATGGTACAGGGCGGTATTAACGATGTACTGGTGGCAAATGCCGTTGTCGGCCCCGAAAAGATGCAAATACTCGCGGAGCTTGCGCGGGAGGCACATGTACTTGTTGCTATCGACAATGAACAAAACGCGGAAGACCTCTCTAACGCAGCTCTCAAAGCCGGAAGTGTGTTAGGTGTCCTCATTGATTCAGATGTCGGTATGCAGCGTTGTGGAGTGCGTTCAAAGGAAGAAGCGTTACATCTAGCTGAAAAGGTGAGTACGTTGCGGGGTCTGCGCTTTGAAGGAATGATGGGATACGAGGGACATTGTATGCTCGAACCCGACCCAGAACTGCGCGTACACAAAGCTCATGAGGCGATTGAGAAATTAGCGGAAGCCGTTGATTTTCTTGCACAACACGGTTTTAAGTCGGATATCGTTTCAGGTGGTGGAACAGGAACGTATAATATCACCGGCGCGCATCCTCGTCTCACAGAGTTACAGGCAGGTTCCTATGTGGTCATGGATGCCTTTCATGCGCAACTCATACCCGGCTTTCCTGTTGCTTTAACTGTACTTGGAACAGTCGTGAGCCGTCATGGAAATAGGGTCATCCTTGATTCAGGCCGGAAAACAATAGGGAGCGAACTCGGTCTCCCGCGACTCAAAGATATTCCCTCCACAACTGCGGCTATTGCTGAGGAGCATTTGCTGGTAGATGTAGATTCGTCCAATTCACTAAAAGTAGGAGATAAGGTTGAGGTGATTTCTGGCTACGGCCCAACCACGGTAAACCTACATGATGTGTACTACGTTGTGGAAAACAACATTGTAACCGATATATGGCCTATTCATGCCCGTGGCGTCGGTCTTGGTCCGGTTTGCTAATGGGAAGCATACGCAGTGACAATGGTATACTCAAGTACAGCATTGTCATTGCGTATGCACAACCATATCTAGAGCGTTTCTATTCGATAGCACCAACCAGTACAAATCTACTATTACAAGTTTTGACTAGCAAACTGCTCGCTATAACTACGCTCCTGCTTTACCATAATTTTGCTCCCTAACTCTTCATGAGAAATATGAAAAATTTGGAGCGTCGTGTTTTCAGACTCAAGAAAAAGAAATTTACACGCTTCTTCCTAGCCAATTGGTATAGACAACTTGACAACAATACCTAAAAACAGGTACTGTTGTCACAAGGAGAATGTGTTTGTACTTAGTACTTGTTTTGTTCTCTGCACAATAGCACTACATGTTTTCCTTGTTTGAGTTCATCCTAACTTAAGGGTGTGTACTCCGTAGAGTTTCGTAAGGAGCATTTTCATGTTGAGAAAACAACACCGTGTTGTCACGACTGTAGCAGTTGCTCTGCTCATTCTTTGTTCAGCAGTATTTCTCGTGCTCTCGCAGCAAACATTGCAAGCTCACGCTGCTGAAAGCAATCTTGTCACCAATCCAGGTTTTGAGACTGGAAATCTGAGTGGTTGGAATTGTGATGCAGGGGATGTAGTAGTAACCAGCCCAGCACATACAGGCTCATACGCATTGCAAATCACTCCTGGAAGTTCTTCCATAGGACAGTGTACTCAGACAATCAGTGTGCAGAGCAATACTGCCTATACCTTGAGTGCCTATCTGAGTGGTGCCTATGCCTATTTAGGTATTAACGGAGGTGCTTCAACATGGCAAAGCACTGGAAGCTATGGGCAGTTGACGGTAAATTTCACCACGGGTGCTAGTCAAACCAATGTGACCATCTATGTGCATGGTTGGTATGGACAAGGCAATGTCTTTGCAGATGATATTGCATTGACCGGTCCTGCTGGCTCAAATACCCCTACCCCTACATCGACTTCCACGCTACGACTCCTCCTACAACTACCCCCACGCCCTGCACATCATGTAATAGTAGTTTACCGAAACATGTATTGACAGGATACTGGCAAGATTTCACGAATGGTGCCACTCCGCTTCGCTTAAATGCGGTCAATGCCAACTACACAATTATTGCTGTCGCGTTTGCCAACGCCGACCCTGCTAACGCTGGCGGTGTGACGTTCAGCATCGACTCTGGACTCTCCTCAGCACTGGGAGGATATACAAGTTCGCAGTTTATCAGTGATATTGCTACCCTTCATGCACAAGGGAAGAAGGTTATTCTCTCTGTAGGTGGTCAGAACGGCGCGATTACCGTTGGAGATGCAACAAGTGCTGCAAACTTTGCGAATAGCGTTCATGGTTTGATACAGCAGTATGGTTTTGACGGTGTTGATATCGACTTGGAGAATGGACTCAATCCAACCTTCATGGCGAGTGCGCTCCAGCAACTACACTCAATGGTGGGAGCAAGCCTGATTGTCACACTAGCCCCTCAAACCATTGATATGCAATCGACAAGTGGCAACTACTTTCAGTTAGCATTGAATATTCAGAGTATTCTAACCATCGTGAATATGCAATACTACAACTCTGGCAGTATGCTTGGCTGTGATGGCAAGGTCTATAGTCAGGGGACCGAAGACTTTCTTACTGCGTTAGCCTGCATTCAATTGCAAGGTGGCTTGCGTCCCGATCAAGTAGGCATAGGTATGCCCGCATCCCCCTCGGCAGCAGGTGGTGGTTATGTCGCGCCTTCAGTAGTGAATGCAGCTCTGGACTGTCTGGCGACAGGAAACAACTGCGGTTCATTCAAGCCTTCCACAACCTATCCATCGATCCGTGGAGCTATGACGTGGTCGGTAAACTGGGATGCTGCTAATGGCTCCAATTTCGCTAATACAGTTGGTGGTCATTTCTCTTCTCTGCCATAAAGGTTTTTGACAGAGCATACATTTGTTAAGTATTCTTTTTTAGTGCTTCACTACAACGAGAC
>CAXTUE010000016.1:0-12255 GCA_964247355.1 uncultured Ktedonobacteraceae bacterium
CAACTGATCCTTCCTTGAGTCGGCCCGTCCTCTTGTCACAAGCTCTAGTGTGCTGGTCGTCGTGAGGTGCTGTGATGCCGTAACAATCGTGATGCTTGCCGATGGCGCAAACAGTTGGACAAGGGAAAGGCTTCCTCCTGTTCCCACAAGAAGCGTACACAGCGCGACAAGTGCGAATACATACCACTTGGGACGCGTGCTAGGTCGTGAAACGGGCGATGTCGTGTGGCTCGTCTCTGGTTGCTCATCGTCCTGGCTTTCCTGCGTTGGCGTGTCCAGCGTACTTTCGACGGTGGGCGGTTCCTCTGCTGCTTCCCGTTCGATGACATACACATCTATCACGGTTTGTGGACGTGCTTGCTGCTGAGAGCTACCCTCTCGTTCGTCTGTTGCTGGGTGTGGATGTCCTGCTCTGTGTCGAGGGTGCGTGTCTAGCGTTGCTAGTATCCTGTCTCTATGCTGCTCTCTGTTCTCTTCGTACATGATTGCCCCTTCTCAAGAATGAGGGATAGAGGTTCTCTATCCCTCTGCAAGAACACACTACAACGTAACGGTGTCGCTTGGTTTAGCGAGTCGGAATTGTCCAGTGTCATTGATGAACACGGTCCGACTCTCTTTGATATGCACGATCATATCGAGCTTGCCATCTCGGTTCACGTCTTTGAACTCAAGCGTCACTGGCACCAAGTCTTCCCCGTCCCCTATGAGCATGGGACCGATGTACACTTTTGCCTTTGTCGCGTCTCCCCCTGGAAACTCGATAATCTCTATCTGCCTGTTGAGGTTGAGCGCGAGAAAGTGACTGGGCGTTCCTGTGTCACTGTGTCCAACCCGCATATCGTACTGAGCGGTACGGGGGCATCCGTAGTGCAGGTCATCCTGGTAGCTATGCCACCAACTGAGCACAACCACGCCACCGCCATACAACACAATGCCGACAACCATCGTCACACCCACCAAGACCAACCAGTGCCACTGGCGGCGTCCTTTGGCACGTTTCGCCGTTGGTTCTGTTGTGCGCTCATGCATTGACTGGTGAACGAGCGGTGCAGCCTGAGTGCGACTGCTGCGTGGTGGAACTACTTGCCGATGGTAGCGTACAACGGTCGGCGGGACTTGCGTTGCTGGTACCTGATAGCGTCTTGCACTACTTGATGGGCGCGTGTTATAAATCGCGTCATCCTCGGTTCCATCGTCATACTGGTACTGGAGAGGACGTTGAGCGTGCTGCCAGTGCTGTCGCTCATCGGTCAGACGTGGACGGTCTTCGGGATGAATACCCGTTGAGTGTCCTGCACGATGAGGTGATGCGCCATTGAAGTCGGGACTTTGCGGGCGTTTCGTCTGTGTCGGGATGCTATTTCGCTGTTCTCTCATGCAAACACCTCTTGCGAGGTTTCAGGAGTTCGGAGATGTTGATGAGTTGGGCAATAGCCGCGCTTGGGTTTGCCTCTCGCGTTGGGAACACAGACAACACACGCGCCAACCTCTTTACAGTGAGCACACAGAAAGTAGCCGGTAATGATGGTTGGTGTCCAGTGGTGTCCGTCCTTGCACGAGGGAACAAGTTCGTATACTGCTCGTTGAAGTGCATTCATCCTGTCACCTGCACATCCTGACCAGCGATGTAGTAGCCGATGGTTGCGCCTGGGCGTCCTACCATGTGTAGGGCAGCACACCATCCAATGATATAGCCTGCTCGGTGTCGGTCCGTGTGGAAACAGTCGTTCACCGTACGCGCTAAGAAGTCGTAGACGCTGGCGTCTGTCAGGGGCTTGTCGTGGTAGTAGGTGGTATAGCGATGGTATCCTTCCTGATACCCTGCGCTAAAGTCGTGGTCTGCTACGTCGATATGCGTAGCACCGAGGACGATTCGTTCTCCCATTGGGGGTACTCCTTGACTTCTCAAGCGTCCCCATGTACAACTTACATAGGGACTTGACAGCTTTTACTAAAGGTCGGGAAAGTCCTGCTAGTTAGCTCCGTCTGATTCACGGAGCTAACTTCTTTTATTATCTCCTTTCACTATTGTTGGTACGGTTTTTCAAACCTTTATAAGACATTATAAAATACTAAGAGTAAATAGTCAACCCTAGACAACCTTAGAGGGAATATTGATTGACTGGACGCCATAGGCATAGTACAATAGGTCACAAATGTTGAAACGGGAGATTAGTGTATGTCACAAGAAGAAGAAATGCTCACAACGAGCGAAGTTGCTAAAGAGCTACGAGTAAATGTTAAGACCGTCCGCAACTGGATATTATCGGGGGAACTTGTGGCATTGGACATAGGCGGTGAGTATCGTATACCTCGCTCTAATTTTGATAGATTCAAAGAGCAAAGACAAACAGATAAAAGAAAAAAGTTATGACTGAGTACAAAAGGGTAAAACACATCTCTTTTGGTTAAAGAGGTGGCAAGGCAAAAGGGATTTAGCATGGGCCGTTTGCAAAGAACCGCCGATATTTCCTACCGGACCGTCAAGCTTATTTATCAAGACCCCTATAAAGATGTGACGCTCAGCACACTTGAGAAGATCGCACATGCCCTCGACGTGTCGATACGCGATCTAATTGATGACGAGGCCGCGCCTCCTCTTTCCTCTAATAACATATGATAAAATAGGGACACGTGCTTATAGACTCAAGAAAAGCGGAGGTTCCTATGAATGCTGCCCTCTCGGACGTTGTTGTGATTGACCTGTCGCGCGTCTATGCTGGCCCCTATTGTACGATGATGCTGGGCGATCTGGGCGCGACGGTTATTAAGATAGAGCAACCGGGGAAGGGTGATGATACACGCCAGTTCGGGCCACCCTATATCGAAGGCGAGAGCGCGTACTATCTAGGGTTGAACCGCAACAAATATAGCATCACGCTCGACTTCAATAATGTCGGCGATAAAGAGCACCTCCTGCGCCTGCTCAAGGACGCGACAGTCCTGGTAGAAAACTTTCGTCCCGGCACGATGGAGAAGCAGGGACTGGATTACGAAGCACTGCACACGCTCAATCCCGGCCTGATCTATTGCTCGATTAGTGGCTATGGACAAGAGGGACCATATCATACGCGTGCGGGATATGATTTTGTCGCGCAGGCGGAGTCGGGCTTAATGGCGGTAACGGGCGAGGTCGAAGGTGAGCCGCAGCGTTGTGGCTCTCCGATTGGCGATCAGGCTGCGGGCATGTACGCCACAATGTCGATTTTGGCGGCACTACGCGTCCGAGACCGCACGGGCAAGGGGCAACACATTGATATTTCGTTGCTTGAGTCGGCGGTTTCGCTGCTCGGCAATGTCTCCGCGAACCACCTTATTTCGGGCGAGGAGGCCAAACGTTACGGCAATGGACATCCCAACATCGTACCCTATCAAGCGTTTCAGACAACCGATGGCTATATCGTCGTCGCGGCTGGCAATGATCGCCTCTTCCGAGCACTCTGTACATTCCTGGAACGCGAGGACCTCGCGAACGATCCCCGTTTCGCAACAAATCCACTTCGCATTGTCAATCGGCGCGAACTGCTGCCCCAGCTACAGGAACGCTTTTTACAGCGTACAAGCGAGGAATGGCTTGTGGACTTGCGCACGGTTGGCCTTCCCTGTGGTGCAATCAACAAAGTCAGTCAGGTATTTCAGGACCCGCAAAGCCAGGCGCGAGGGCTTGTCTGGGAATGTGAGCATCCCACGGCTGGTACAATTCGACTTGCAGGTTCGCCACTTCGCCTTTCCGAGACACCAACACGCTTATATAAGGCTCCGCCATTGCTGGGCGAGGACAATGGAAAAAGTTTTTGAGAACACATTGCTGTCAAAATAAAATGGTCACGGCAACTAGGGCGCCCGCAAGGGGAAATGCCCCTGCCATACACGCACCTGTGTTATGGCAGGGGCATTTCCCCTTGCGGGCACCCTGGTTTGTGCCACATGATGATTGACAGTCTAGTAACATCCAGAAAGCAAGGCTTATTAGCTATGAGCGAACACACCGAACCTACAACGTCAACGCCGAACGACACCCCTTCGCGTCGTCGCTTTGCTGACTATTACGAGCGCACATCACGAAGCGGCAACGAACAAAGCTTCATGACGCCTCTGCGTAAAGAGGTCGTCGGACAGGCGCGTGGAGTCGTACTGGAGATAGGAGCGGGCAACGGACTCAACTTCGCATACTACGATCCACACATCACGGAACGTGTAGAGGCCATTGAGCCGAACGGGACCATGTTAGGCTACGCACGGAAACGCGCGGAGGCCGCACGGGTGCCGATTCATCTCACACAATCTCCTGTAGAGAGTTTACCCTTCGCAGACGAGACATTCGATAGTGCCATCGTCACACTCGTATTTTGCTCTGTCGACGATCCGCTCAAAGGTCTAAGCGAAGTTCGGCGCGTTCTCAAGCCCAACGGCTCGCTACTCATGGTCGAGCACGTGCGCGCCCACAACGGTATCCTTGTCGCGCTGCAAAACACTATCACCCCCATCACTCGACGCGTAGCTGGCAACTGTCATTGGAACCGCGACACCGAAAGCACAGTTGTTGAGGCCGGTTTTAAGATCGAGCAGAGACGCGACACGCGATGGTTTTTGATGACAGGTGTTGTGTTACGGGCGGTGAGGTGAGACATGATATAGCATGTTGTTTACAAAATAGAGCAAGTAGTTCGCTTTACAAACCATACAGAGCATCCATTCCATGATAAAATCTCTGCAACGAGGAATGATAGAGCTAAGATGCAAGGACAGAACAAATATGGCTAAACAAAGGCCGAAAAACGAACAGCAACCAGAATGGCGCAACAACGGTATTACACGGACCACCGTTGGAGGCTTCAAATCTATAGCCGAAGAACAGAACATTGAGATTAGACCTCTTACCATTCTAGCAGGTGCGAATAGTTCTGGTAAGTCTAGCATAATGCAACCGTTATTACTACTTAAACAAACACTTGATGCAACATATGATCCTGGCTCGCTTTTGCTTAATGGACCAAACGTACAATTTACGCAGATAGATCAAATGTTATCACAAAGAATAAATACAAAGGCTTCAGACCGATTTCGCGTCGGTCTTGACATAGGTTCTGAAGTCTCAGTGGGTACTACTTTTGTTCGTAGTAAGAATATTGGTAAAGGCTTCGATGTAGAGGAAACAGTATATGGTTTTGATACAGAAAAGTATCGACTCTATGTAGGGATGACGAAAAAAGAACTTCAAAATATTTTTGTTCGTATAAATAATTTTCGTGCAGAAAAAGATATTAAACCCGATTTGGTTACTCTTCCTAACGTTAACATTTCACTATCTGACATTAACCTTTCGCGAAATCGTTGTTTTTTTACGTTTGCAGTAAAACTTCAGCTTAATTCTGTCGAGATTCCATCTGCTAATTTCCCGCTGCCAAACGAAAGCTTACTAGAAGAACATATCCGTCAAGTTATTCATTTACCTGGATTACGAGGAAATCCAGAGAGAACATATCCTGTTACTGCTGTGGGAAACGAGTTTCCTGGTACGTTTGAAAGATATGTTGCAAGTGTAATTGGTCAGTGGCAAACGGAGCGTAATTCCAAAGAGCTAGAAAGGATGATCGTTGATCTTGGTAGATTGGGACTTACAAGAAGTGTTATTGCTGAACCGATTAATGATGCACAGGTGGAACTGCTCGTGATTCCTTACGGCTACACAGGCGATATAGACGGGACAGAGGACTTAATAAGCATCGCTGATGTTGGTCTTGGTGTCTCTCAAACGCTTCCGGTGATCGTGGCACTCTATGCGGCAGAACCTGAACAGCTTATTTATCTTGAGCAACCAGAAATACATTTGCATCCACGCGCACAATCAGCGATGGCAGAAGTGTTGGCGGACGCTGCTTTACAGGGCAAGCGTTTAGTTGTCGAAACGCACAGTTCATTACTCCTGCTCGGCATTCAGACGCTTGTAGCTGAAGGAAAACTACCACCAGAACTCGTGAAACTGCACTGGTTTACCTCACAAGAGGACGGGTCTACAAAAATTACTAGCGCGGACCTCGACGAAACAGGTGCGTTCGGAGATTGGCCTGAAGATTTTGCAACGGTAACATTGGAGTCAGAAGACCGCTATCTTGATGCCGCTCAAAAAAGTTTGAAGGGGAAATGATGTGACACAACGTTCAAAGTGTCTCGTCATAGATACCGATATCGCAAGCTCTGCTGGCGGAGAAAGGGCGCAAGCTACACGATCTAAACAATATCGAGATGTACTTAAGACAGTGCTTGCTTCAAGCCATGCAGTAGTTGTAACTGAGATGATTTCAGAGGAATAGCGTAGACATCAATCAAGTTTTACCAGAACATGGTTACGCACAATGTACGGCAAAAGGAAAGTATGCCAGCTAGATATCTCAGCAAATGAAGAGTTACGAGGCAAGATAGAACGAGTCACAGTAGAAGAGAAAAAGCGTAATGCGATGCTGAAAGATGTTCATTTGATAGAAGCAGCACTAGAAGCCGACAAGACTGTTATTTCAATGGATGAAACGGTACGCTCACACTTCGATGAAATTGCTCTCAAAGTATCTGTTTTCAAACAAATCGTTTGGGTAAATCCTGTCAAAGATGATGAGCAATGTCTTGAGTGGTTACAAAACGGAGCACAGGACGAACGAAAAAGAATGTTAGGTTATCGTTCCGATGCAACCACTTAATGAGGCACAACAAAAAAAGCGGAGTAGTCAAATTGCTTTGACTACTCCGAAATAGGCGACGAACTACAAAAACGTATTACCTACGTAAAGACGTTCTACAGTTTGTTTCAACCCTACAAGTCCAAACTACGTTTCAAACCTACGAAATCCGTTTCGTTGTGAAAGGCTTTTTCAACCTCTCAATTCATAGAACGCGAGGTCCACAGTCTTATAACGTATTTACACATTTGGGCTAGAGCGCGATACCTAGACCGCGCAGGACCATTTCGAGCGCGATTATGCCCATGACGGGCAAAAAGATGAGACGGAGTGTTCGGTTACTGAGATGGGCCAGTAGACGTGCTCCAGCAATCGCTCCAAGCAACACACCGAGCGCGACGGGTGCCGCGACCAGTGGCAGCACATCGCCACGCGAGAAGTAGATACCAGCACTGGCCGCCGCCGTCACTCCTATCATGAAATTGCTGGTCGTTGTCGAGACCTTCATAGGCAACCGCATGATAGTGTCGAGAGCTAGCACTTTGAAGGTGCCACTCCCGATACCAAGTAAACCTGAAATCACACCAGCCACATACATCATCGCTAGCCCCAACGGTGTACGAGTCACCTGATAGGACACCTCACGCTTCAAATGCTCGTCTGGATAGCTTCCCGCAAGACGAAGTTGTATTGCCCAGCGATCATTCTTCACATCAGATGGAAGTTCTTCACCTAATTTATACACAAGTGGCACAGCCGAGATGAGCAACACGATACCAAAGATAATGAAAAGCAAACGTGGGGCAAGATAGCCCGCCAGAAACGCTCCACTCACGGCCCCTAACGTTGTCGCCACTTCCAGGAACATGCCAATGCGTATGTTTGTCAGGTGGTCGCGCACATATGCTGCGGCGGCTCCACTTGAGGTCGCGATAACAGCGATGATGCTCGCGCCAATCGCGTATTGAATGGGTAAACCAAAGGCAAGCGTCAGCAGTGGCACAATCAGTACGCCACCGCCTAAGCCTACTAGTGAGCCGAGCAAACCAGCCAGAACAGAGCCGCCAAAGATGAGCAACAAAATGAGTAACGAGTATTGCACTATGCTCCCCCTTTACCCAGTAAGAAGCTGAGTATCAAAATGGTAAGCACGGCAAGTGTAATGACAACATAGAGGCGGTCACGCTCCAAAGCAAACGCAACGACCGAAACCGCAACGCGTATGACTGGCGTCGCGATCAAGAGCAGTAGCCCTACGACGATAATGGCCTGTGGTCGCATAATCAGTAGACCCGCCCAGACATCAGCGAGCGTACGGGGAAAGTTGAGAACTCTATGTACCTCTAGCCCTCCTGGTCGCGTTGGTAAAAGCAATAGACCAATCACAATGAGTGCAGAACTGGTAATCACGCCACCTTGTAGAATCCAGCTAATGACCGTTGTCGCGGGAAATCGTTGTAAAGCAGAAGGTTGTACAGTCGGCTCGTTGATCGCTGTAGAAGCAAGCGGAGCAGATGGTCTTGTAGGAACAGGTTTTGTTTGCATCGTAAGGCACCATCCATGTGTGGGATACATGTGTTACACAGTTTGTTGTTTCACATAAAGTATAAAATGTTTCTATTCATAAGTCCAATATATGATTTCTATGATTTTGATAATTATTTTGAATGTGTTTATACTGTTAGGTATTACGACAGTACGGCATAAACAAGTCTTGCTTCGTGTTTTATGTAGTATCAGTAAATATGTCTTGGTTAAAAAGCCAATCGTGCAACAGAAAGGTTGGCGATAAAATGTTTGGTATTCATATACGATTTCCTCGTCCCTCGTTAAAGCAAATCTTTGTTGGTAGTTTAGGTGGGAGTATTGGAGTGATGAGCGTCCTGTTGGGCGTTGCGGCCTATATCGTTAATACATTGACGCGTCCACAACGCATTGATAATTTCGCGGACCTGTATACATTTACTCCGTTTGAACTGAACCTGCCAGCAGAAGAGGTTACATTTCCCTCTTTACAAGCTGAGCATTCGGTAAGTGGTTGGTATATTGCGCATCCAGAGGCGACGGCCACCGTTCTTGTTTGTCCGGGCTATCGCGGTCGTCGCTCCGATGTGCTGGGTATGAGTGGTCAATTGTGGAAGGCGGGCTACAATGTGCTGGCCTTTGAATATTACGGTCACGGCACCGTTGTAGGTGAACCAGTCACGCTTGGATACCGCGAGATGAGCGATTTTCTTGGCGCGGTAGAATATGCCAAACACCGTGCGCCACAAACACGACTCGGTGCCGTTGGTTATTCGATGGGAGCATCGATAGCGATCATGGCGACCGCTAGAACGCCAGAAATACAGGCGTTGGTAGCAGATAGCGGCTTCGCGACACATAGAAGTGCCATCGCGTATACAGTGCGTCGCACCATTCACCTGCCGTTCGCGCTCTTCGACTGGCTCACCGACTTCTTGCTCTGGCTACGTGCGGGCTATCACTTCCGTCAGGTCGAGCCACTACGCGACATTAGCCATATCGCGCCACGTCCCGTTTTCATCATTCATGGCCTAAAGGATAGCCTTGTCAATCCAGAAGACGCAAAGCTGTTATATGCAGCCGCAAACGAACCGAAGGAGTTGTGGCTTGACCCCAACGCCGAGCACTGTGGTATCTACTTTGAGGACCGTCAGAAGTATATTGAACGCGTTATCGGCTTTTTGGATCGCTACCTGCGAGAAGATGTGATGGCTACACAAGAGCAGATAAAGGCAAGTTAACGATGTATGATTGAGGGCCGTAAATATTGCATCTATGAAGTTCATGGTACGGGTCTGATCATGCGTTTTAACGGAATACTGTGGATATGTAGGAGACCGTATTCATCACGTCCGTCTTTGATCTTTCAAACCGACAAACGGACGTGATGAATACGGTCCCTACCTCCTGCATTGTTTGTAAGACCCTGCGTGGTACAGGTGTGATGAATCAGACCCGTACCATGCGATTTTCATTCGGGGAAATCAAGCGTCACAACCATGCCATCGCGGGCGGCACGTGTGTTGGGAAAGACACGACGAGCGGCTCGTTCGGCATACGAAGGATCGGTGATTTTGGGGCTAAAGTGTGTGAGCACAAGCGCGTGTGCGGCGGCATCACGCGCTATGCCTGCGGACTCCTCGGCGTACATGTGACCGTGAGAGCGTGCCAGTGGTATGTCCTCGGGCGAGTCATACATACTTTCGCAGATGAGCAGATCGACATCGGCGGCAAGGCGCACGAGTGCTTTTGTGGGGCGCGTATCCGTGATAAAGGCGAACGAAATACCACGGCGCGGCTCGCCAAGCACTTGCTCCGGTCGGATGACTTGACCATTATGCTCAAGCGTCTCGCCGCGTTGCAGGCGCGACCAAAGTTGGACAGGGAGATCAAGGGCTTTCGCCTTTTCGACCTGGAACGCTGGGCGCCGTGCAAGTTCGGCACGATAGGCAAGGCAGGGAACGCCGTGCGATGCCGCAGTGCAGGAGCCGTGTAAGTCGCCGGGGAGGTCAAAGGTTTCGCCCCCTTTAAGTTCGTGAAGAATAATGGGAAAGGGAAGTTCTGCCGCGATACGTCGTAGACCGTCGACAACATATGTTGTTCCAATAGGCCCATAGATGTCTAGTGGCTCGGTACGTCCGGCGTGTGAAAGCATGAAGAGGACGCCGGGAAGACCCGCGACATGATCGGCATGCATATGCGTCAGGCAGATTGCTCCTACCTGCCGGAAGCCCCAGCCCAGTGCTTTCCAGGGTATTTGCGTACCCTCGCCGCAATCTATCAACGTCAGAGTCGAGCCACTACGCACTAGAGCGCATGAAAGCCAGCGATTTGGCAAGGGCATCATGCCACACGTTCCCAGTAGACAAATGTCGATCATACTAGTATCCTAATCACACATTATTTTGGAACGCCCATGCTAGTGCTACGATGAGCGCGGAAAGCGCGCCTATCGTGGTCAGGGCGATGCTGATAATAAAAAAGGGAAAATCGCCTACAATCATCACAATGGCAAACAGGACCCAGAAGCTCGCGAAAATGAGTATGAGCCATTGCCACGCCTGGAAGCGTCGCCGCATTGCTAGGCCTTTCGTTGTTGGTACATTCGATCAGGAACTCGCTGGAGGTAGGGACCGCATTCATCACGTCCGTTATACACAGGAAGCAAGGTGTGTCCCTTGTTTCTCACCGAATGCACCAGTTGTACAGTTTCTGCTTAGACACATAGTATAGCAGATGGAAGACTATAAGAGAAACATTATGCCAGAGTTACCTGAAGTCGAGTATACCGCACGTCAGCTACGTGCGACAGTTGTTGGAAAAACTATTCAAGATGCCAATGTATTCTGGGAACGCACAATAGGGCATCCCGATTCCGCTGACTTTCTTGCTGAGATAGCGGGACGTACTATTGAAGGCGTACGGCGTCGTGGCAAATTTCTACTGATCGACCTGAGCGGTGATCTTTTCCTCTCTATTCACCGCCGCATGACTGGCAACTTCTTGTTGTTGCCAGCAGGCTGGGAAATTGATACATCTTTGCGTAAAACTGATCCAACCCTATGGAATGTCAAGGGACCATCGTTTAAGCCGACAGAAGAGCAGGTCGTAGAGAGCAATGGCAGCGTTGCCACACGTCCAATCACACTTTCACAAACGTATTATTGCCGCATGTGTCTGAATTTTACTGATGGCGAACGGTTACTGTTCACCGACCCGCGCAAGTTTGGTCGCGTCGAACTCTGGTCCCGAAGCCAGGAGGCAGAGGCATTTGCTGGTCTTGGGCCGGAACCACTTGATGGAACATTTACTCCTGACCAACTGGCCGAGGCACTGCGTACTCGCAAAATGAGTATCAAACCTGCTCTGCTCGCTCAAAATATCGTAGTCGGGTTAGGCAACATCTATGCCGACGAAGCCCTGTTTTATGCAAATATCCACCCGTTACGTCCCGCTAATTCGTTGACTGTGGACGAAATATACAGGCTTCACGAAGGCATCATCGCCGTACTGACAAATGGCATTGAGCATGGTGGTACCTCGTTCAATGACTACCGCGACCTATGGGGCGAGGCGGGCGATAATTATAATCATGTGCGCGTCTATCAAAAAGATGGCACTCCGTGTGTACGTTGTGGCACTCCCATTGAGCGGATCGTCGTAACACAACGCAGCACACACTTTTGCCCCACTTGCCAGAAGCTTAGTTTGGAGTAAAAAAGGCTGACGTGCAGTGAATCGTTTTGCCATTCACGTTAAAACTGACATCAACCGTCGCGGGCGTCAAACGCGGTTGCCGCCCCTGTAGAGGGAGCGAGAACGAGACATATCCACCATCATCGCTGACAGGCTGCTGATCGAGGTTGAAGTCGAACGAGCTAAAGTGCGCAGTTGCGCTGGCACTCGCACCTGCGACGCCTGTCACATTCTTTGTCAGCTTGGCATAGATAGTTATTACATTGTATGCCCCCGGCGCATTATTGCTGGACCATGCTCCACAACGATAGGTCGGCACGGTCGGTACTGGTGATACCTGTGATTGAAATGACTTATTAAC
>CAXTUE010000016.1:12265-19698 GCA_964247355.1 uncultured Ktedonobacteraceae bacterium
TGTTGCCGCCGTCCCACACGCAGTAAAGAGGAGCAGTAATCCCAACGAAAGAAACGCGAAAAGCTTGCGATATGTATATTTCGTAAAATGTAGCATGTTAAAATTATCCCCACAAGACATTGTTTGTAAACCAGCATATAGTATATCATAGGACTGCACTCTACGCACAAGCCCTAGTTTGTGCTTGTATGCTTGTAGTGCGTGTGAAAATCGTGTTAACATATTATATCTTCTATTGCCGATTGCATGCTGTTGTGCTACACTACATATGGCAACCATGTAGTCGCTGAAGAATGGAAAATTCTTTCCGAGGTGTACTTACCCGTGGATTATCATGCAGATGAACAGCTAGAACTTTTGAGCCAACTACTGAATACTGAACAATTTCAGCAAGGCTCCGCTTACTCACTACAGAACTTTCGTACATCTTCGATTGAGACCCGCCCTGACGCGACGCGAGAGCGGCGCAAAGGCATACCAGAAGTTGTTCTCGCCGAGACGAAAACAGACGAGCAAATCCTGGCAATGGCGCGAGGGTTGCTTGCAGGTTCGGGGCGAGCCATTCTTAGCCGATTGCGCCCGGAGTCCATTGCGGTTGTACGAGAGGCGTTTTCCGATTACTCCATACGCATACGCGAGGCGGCACGAGCGATGGCCATCTATACGCCAACGTATACTCGTCCCACTTCTGGCGGTCATGTCGGCGTTATTTGCGCGGGAACTTCGGATATGCCTGTCGCGGAAGAAGCAGCCCTCATTGCGGAGGAAATGGGGTGTACGATCACCTCGATTTATGATGTGGGAGTTGCAGGACTTCACCGTCTTTTGCCGCCGTTACGCGACCTACTCGCAAGTCAGGTGGATGTGATTATTGTCGCGGCTGGCATGGATGGCGCGTTGCCTTCTGTTGTTACAGGGCTGGTTCCAGTTCCTGTTATCGGTCTTCCAACATCTATTGGCTATGGTATGGGCGGCAAAGGAGTTGCCGCGTTGCTTTCGATGTTGCAGACGTGCGCTCCGGGTCTTACCGTTGTCAATATTGATAATGGTATTGGCGCAGGTAGTACGGCGGCGTTGATTGCCAATCGGGTTGCACTGGCACGACGAGAGCATCAGTCGCAGTAAGGAAGTAGCGAGATGTTCCTGGTATGAGCTAAAGGATGTAGCAGGATGTCTCACCGCTGAAATAGTTGGGCACATGGGAAGTTTTAGAGAGGCGGATTTCAATGGCGAACAACAAACGAGGTCCAGAACCAGGGTCGAAAAAGGCAAAACATGGGGGAGAAGCCGTACGCGAGAAATACGGTCCTGAGTTTTACTCCAAGATTGGGAAAAAAGGCGGCGAGTCTGTAAAAGAGAAGCGAGGTCAGCAATTCTACGCCGAAATCGGGAAAAAAGGTGGAGAATCAACCAAGCGTCAGCAAGGCTCGGAATTCTATTCCAAGATTGGGAAAAAGGGCGGCGAACGCGGACGTACAGCAGAAACTTCTGAGGGAACAGAGACCCCCGACGAACAATAATTCTTATGTAAGCAAAGAGGAACGATCAATATTGTATTGACCGTTCCTCTTTGCTTACACAAAAAAACCAGTACATTACGCTTTGCTTTTTACGCGTTCCAGTACAAGAGTTACAACAAGCACAAGAGCAACAACTGCTAGCGCGCTACTTGCCGTGATTACAACCGGCGTACTCGGTGTTCGCACTACGTTCGCAACTGCAATTCCCAGCAACGCCCACATAACTGTAAGCGCATAGCCAATATTGCCTCGACTTCTGAATGTGACAAAGGACGCGATCAACGTTCCAACAATGAGCATTACAATGGTCCAGTTCTGGTTTGAAAGTAGCACGTTGCTAAAGCCCGACGCATCCAGTGCCGTTGCCACATTTGCGATAGTGGCGACGGTTGTCCAACCAAGAAAGACAGCTAATGGAAATACGACAATGGCACGTTCAGTCAGTGTAAGCGAGTCGTGCAGGCGAATGATATGACTTAGCGCGGCAACTAGCGCAGCGAGAATACAGAAAAAGAGGACAACAGTAAGCCAATTCCAGTTCAGTTGCGCCGCCACAATCCAGAGTGCGGTGCAAAGGTAGGAAAACGCTGTATAGAAACCAATAGAACGCAGCAACACATCTTCCCGATGCCGGGGTAACAACTGATAGATAGCATACACGACGGCACCTGCATAAATGACAGACCACACAATGAAGGCCCAGTCTACCGGCACTATTTGTGGTGTGTTTGTGTTGGTTGCCGTGAAGTTCGTGTTTGTGCCAAACAAGTATCCTAGAATGGCAACAACTGTTGGAGCAGGGGCGAACACAATATTGAGTATCTGACGCCATCTGTCTCGATTCATACGGGTGGATGTTGTAGCTGTACTTATCATGAAATCCTCCTTCTGCTTGCATACTATAAACTACCAACTTATTGGTAGACTTTCATCGTAAAAAAATACACTACATTTTGACGTTGCTTACGTACGAGGACGTAAGCCATTAAGAAACACATCAATCAACTCGTGAACCATTGCCTGACGATTTTGCACAAGCGCGTTTTCAGGGACTGAATACATGCTCTCGATCATTCCAAGCAATCCTCCTGCTATCAGGCCAAGATCGTGATGAGTAATTTCTCCCCGCTCCTGTGCTGCTTGCAGGACCGCTTGAATAGGCAAAATCATCGACTCAAAAGCCATTACAGATAGTCGCTCTGCCTCAGTGGGTGCTATAGCTGGCATATCCGAATGTATCATACGCACCAAATCTACAGGCGGCTGTGACAATAACCAATCCGCGATGGCATACAATTGTGCCTGCACATCTGGTGTTGCACACTCGACGGCCTGCTCCAAACCACGCTTATGATGTCGAAGGTTACGCTCTGTGACCTCAATGAACAGTTCCTCCTTACCACCGGGAACATGATGATAGAGCGAGGTGTGTCGAATGCCAATCTCGGCTGCGATATCACGCAGCGTTACCGCACTATAGCCTCTTTGAGCAAACAGCCGTTCGGCGATATTCAGCACGCGCTCTCGTGCATCCGTGTTTGATGGAAATTGAGCCATGTATTTACCTACCAAATGTTTGGTTCAATAAAAGTATACTGGTATACCCTGAATAAGTCAAGGCCAAACAAAAGCAGATTTCCGTGTCTCATGGAAATCTGCTTTTGTTTGGCCTTGTCATCTATGACAAGTTTAATCGTGTCGCTTCAGAAATGGCGGCACATCAATAGCCTCTTCCTCAACTTGCCGTTCCTGGCGACGCCCTAGATCGCGCAGACCGCGTAAATCGTCCAGGCTACGTTGTTGTCGTCCCGGTGCATTTGACCTTTGTGGTGAGGACGGTTGTGGCACTGGTGGTGTCGAACGTTGCTGGTGTCCAGCAGGACGCTGTTGCGCTGTTGGAACTTGCTGTTGCACAGGCTGAACTGGTCGTGTTTGCACCTGCTCAGGTCGCACTGCCTGTAATCGGGCCGTATGCAACTCTTCCATGCCTGCAGCGATAAGGGTTACACGGATAATCTCATCGTGAAGAGATGGATCGATCACGGCACCAAAGGTGATGTCGGCGGCATCGTCTATTGCCAGTCCAATGCGTTCGGCGACCTCGTTGACCTCGAAGAGCGTCATATCTTCGCCGCCACTAATGTTGAAGAGCACACGCTTCGCTCCACGAATCGTCACATTCAGGAAGCCACCCGCGATAGCCTCTTCCGCCGCCTGTTGTGCGCGCTTACGCCCCTGTCCCTGTCCAATGCTCATCAGTGCGGTACCAGCATCACGTAATACACTGCGCACATCCGCGAAGTCGACATTGACCATTCCTGGTACATTGATAACCTCCGCGATGCCCTGCACACCCTGTCGCAACACATCGTCCGCGATTTTAAAGGCATCGGAGAGATTGCGGTCGCGTCCCACAGTCGAAAGCAGTCGATCATTAGGAACGGTGATAAGCGCGTCGATTTCCGCGCTCAGTGCTGAGATGCCATCTTGAGCGATACGGCGGCGGCTCGTGCCTTCAAAGGTGAATGGTAGCGTGACGATACCTACGGTGAGTGCGCCCATTTTCTTCGCGATAGATGCGACAACGGGTGCCGCGCCAGTGCCAGTGCCCCCACCCATACCAGCGGCAATAAAAACGAGATCGGCACCATCAAGCACAGCCTGTATATCTGCTGTACTCTCGGTAGCAGCACGTGCACCGACTGCCGCGTTACCACCCGCACCCAAGCCTTTGGTATGTCGATTACCAAGACTTACACGGTCGGGCGCGGGCGAGAGCGAGAGCACCTGCGCATCCGTATTCATAGCGACAAAACGCACACCACGCACACGCGCACTCATCATGCGATTGATGGCATTCATCCCACCGCCACCAACGCCGACAACGACGATATCAACGTCGTGTTGTCCCTGCATTCCAGGATCGAACTGCATATAAGGTGATGTATCTTCGTCCGTGTTGCGCGCGTTCCAGTCTACTTGTGGCCGCTCGTGTTGCTGCGTCATACCTGCTTCCTCCACCTCGTGCCGGAGTACGGCCCACTGGTCTTCTTGCTTCTCGTACACATCCTGTCGTCGAGTGTTGCTGGTGGCTCGTTCTACCCATGCTTCTTGAGTAAACTCACGCTCGTGGGCACTGGAAAATCTTGACTCCATGCAACCCCCCTTTCCTTTCATCCCGCCCTCATCAAGGAAGCAGGTGTGTACACTAATAAAGGCATCGTGTCTTACCCGCATTGTAACAAGAGTGTCAAGCTTTTGCAAGCAATGTCTATACACTGTTGCTACACAAAAAGTGTCCTGATGCGATTGCACCAGGACACTTTTTGTGTAGCAACACTCCTATTCTTTCTTGAGAGAAATGCCACCACTACCCTCTTTTGCAGCTTTCTTCTCTTTCGCCGCCTCTTTTTTCTGCTTATTTGATTTAGGTGCAGCTCTCTGCGTCTTCTTTTGCTCTTTGTTTGCCATAATATTCACCGTATGTGCGCGACGAGATACCTCTGTCTTTGAAGCCCGAGGGAGGAACGCCGCGCCTCCTTTCTAAGAATATAACAATTCTTTCATTAAGCATATCACGCTTGACGAAGTAGTGAAAGTCTAGTACATTTCTTCTATGAAGATAACATAGCAATTGTTTCGTCTACACAAGATTGTACGTAGTAAGGGTAGGTCAGGTAAACCAAAAGGACATGAAGGGAAGGCGTATTGCTGGCTATGCGTATTGTTGCTCTTCGTAGCACGCCATTGCATGCGTTATCATCCGTAGCACACCTCCCACATCCATAGGCTTACGCAACTGAAAAATGCCTCGTTGCTGAAGCTCTTTGACAGGCAAGGTCGCGCTCATCATAATCGCTGGCACATGCTTAATATCGTCTTTTCCCCGCAGGCGGTCGTATAGCTCTAAGCCGTTGATCCCAGGTAAGCGGTAATCCAGTAACATAAGACATGGATGTAGATCGGGAGCCTTTTCTAACGCGGTCAAACCATCCTCTATCACGACGGTGTTATACGGCGTCTCTTCTTCGATCAGCTGTTGCAGAAAGTGCCCAATATCCGCATCATCCTCCACGATCAGAATTGTTGAGTTTGGCAAACTTCGGGCGGCGGGTGGAATGACCTCCAGTGACATGGTTGTTCCTTTCTTTAGTAGTTTTGAATTGGGTCTAAGGGAATAGTATACTTGTATCTAACGGATTTGCAAGCACTTTGGTGACGAATATTTTGTCACTAACAAAATATGCATTCAGTGAAATATTGAATTACCAAGAAGGACACACAGAGCATGATACACGCACTTATATTCGACTTTGATGGACTCATTTTAGACACAGAAGAGCCGGAGTTTCAAACATGGCAAGAGGTATACGCGGAACACAACGCGCACCTGCCCCTTGAAGAGTGGGCAAATGGTATTGGCGGTGGCATAGAGTCGTTTGATGTCTACGGCTACCTGGAAGCACAAATAGGGCGTACATTGAATCGTGAGGATATCGCGCTACGCCATCGTGAGCGCACCCGCGAACTACTGGCACTCAAGACCGTGTTACCAGGAGTAGAGACCTATCTTGTCGAAGCCAAGCGGCTCGGCCTGAAACGCGCGGTTGCCTCTAGCTCATCGCGCGCATGGGTCACAGGTCATCTCTCGCGCCTCGGCCTACTCGAAAGCTTTGACTATCTGCGCTGTGGCGATGAAGTAACGCACAGAAAGCCCAACCCGGAACTCTACCTTGACGTGCTAAAACACTTTGGCATAACAGGCAACGAGGCCATCGTACTAGAAGATTCCCCAAACGGTATCCGTGCCGCAAATGCTGCCGGTATCTTCAGCGTCGCCATTCCCAACGTCGTCACAGGCCAATTGCCACTCGATCACGCTGATTTACGTTTGCCATCTATGGCACATATGCCTTTGGAGAAGTTGATTGCGTTGGCTGAGAGTAGAGGAAAGCAGGTACAGGCATGATGGGGAACTGTGACTCTCTTTGTGTTTGTGAAAAGCGATGAGCACAAATAGCTCTCTCATACAAGCTATTCTACAAGATGTAAGGGTTTAATCCCACAAAATCCTGCATTACTCCAACCAATCTCGATATCTCTTGCCTTGCTATGCTCGTATAGATAATCATAGAGCTTGTGTGCATGTGTTGTCTTATTCCAATCGTGCTCAGCTTTCGCGAACGCGCTATGAGAAGTACGCACTCCTGCCGAACCATCGCCGTCGACAACTGTATCGACAACTATGCGTTCGGCTCCACTATGAAGTAGACGCTGGCCAAAATCTTCCATAGTGGTATAGGGTAGGCACGGACTCACGGTGATTTGTGTATGCACACCAGCAATACTGGCTGCTTCCACCAATCTCCAACGCTTCTCTAAGAGAGGACCACCCTTAAGGCTCTTCAAATAGGCTTGATTGTCGGTTTCGATAGTCATTGAAAGCCATGCATAAGGAATGTGTCTCATTAATGGAAGGTCACGTTCCGCGAGTGGAGAGCGCGTTTGAATAACCAGTAGGTCCAGATCGGGATAGCGTACGAAGACTTCCAGGCACTGATATGTCATTTGATACGTATTTTCGATTGGCTGATAGGGATCAGTTGTACTGCTCATAAAGATGCGTAGCTTTTGGCGTGCTACTGGTTTCATCTTTGCCAGAGTCTTATCTAAGACATCAGCCGCATTTGTCTTGACTTGTACAGCCTTTCCCCATGCTCCGGTAAAACCACTGAAGGACCAATTAGGTAAAAATTGCGCATAACAATACATACCACAGGTTGTTTGTCCAAAGCCACATCCTACATATGCAGATAGCGCATGTGTGAAAGGATATGGGCCGGAAGCTAAAAAACCATTATTACGCTGAGGCGTCAAAATTCCTTTTGCTTCTTTAAGCGCAATTTCTATATC
>CAXTUE010000017.1:0-13586 GCA_964247355.1 uncultured Ktedonobacteraceae bacterium
CTCCTATTGCTTGTACGATTGATGTGCGTAGATAGTTGAGAGGAATCGTTGCGAGCAAACCCGTCAGTGCATATTTGCTTTGTGCCGTTGCCCCTAGCAGAAGCAAACTAAAATTTCTAGTGGTGATGCGCACGACAAGAGCGTTATCGCGTGCCTCATCTGCTCCTTTATGCAACGATGGAGAGGGCCATAATATTTGTAGTGTAACCTGTGTACCAATGTTAAGCGTTGTACTCCGTGAGGCAGAAATGTAATGCAAACCTCGCTCCCGAATAGTCCTGCGCCATAGAGCATAGGCTGCGCTCGGATGAAGCATGCCTCCATCAATCACCTCGCCTATCGAGTAGCGTGTGACGATATCCTGCAATCCGGCCAGATGCTCTGCACGAGGCGAAGTGAGTATCACGGCATCGAGCGAACGCTGCCATGATGGAAGACGACTATCTAGCTCCTGTGAAAGTGATGCGGCATCGGGACCGCCATCGATTAAAATGGTCTTCCCATCCGGCGTATGTACAAGAATGGCCTCGCCTTGTGGTGATTGCTGGGACGGTCCAACACTAAGAAACGTGATTGTGAGATGTCCATCTGGTTGTGTCGCAAAGGCCGTTGTACCAGTTGCTAGCAGAATAAGTAGGGCTATGCTCCCCTGTACCACCAATCGAGTACGCTTTGACCATGAAAAGAGCTGTGTATGTCCATGCATCGTTATCAAGGTGCGGAAAACCTGTCTTTGCCGTATCCAATAAACCATAAGCGCGAGAAATGCATAGTAGAGCCACGGCAGACTCCAGTCAAGCTGACTCACATTCAGGTACGAATACGGTATATTGGCGCACCATGTAACAACTGAGTTTATGTATAGGAGAAAAGGCCATGTAATGTAGCCTATTAGTGTCGCGAATGGTAAGAAAAGCAATCCCGCGAGGCATATCATCACGCCAAATAGTAGTAAGAGACCGAGCAGGGGAACCGTCAGCACATTCGTAACGGGCGCGATAAACGATATCTCATGAAAGTCTATAGCCACTAGTGGAAGTGTGACTGTTATTGCCGCGAGTGTTGCCGCCAGTATCTCCGCAGTATATGCGCCAAGCGGAAGACGTTCTAAGAATCGCAAATAGAACTGAAAAAAAGGCGAGAGCAACACAATTCCAAGTGTGCCAATAAATGACAATAGAAAACCAGCATCCCATAAAACAAACGGATTGAATGCACTTATCAATAAAGCCGCCAGCGCAAGTGCTGTATAAATGTTGTATACACGACCAATACGTGGCGCAATAACAAGTAACGCTCCCATAATACCTGCGCGAAGTGCCGCAGGCCCTGCACCGCTTAATAATGTATAGCCGAGAATAGCTAGCAGCACACATGTTGTTACTACGCTCTGCTTCCAGTCGCCTCGTCGTTGTGCAGGCAATAGCTTTTGAGTAGATTTCGATTTTTCGTATAGTCTTTTACCGCTGTTGATAACGAGACCCGCCATGATTGTTACTTTAAAGCCCGAAGGTGCGATAAGATGAGCACAACCAGTCGCATTAAATGCTGGAATCAATGGCTTTAGTGCTGGTGTATGGAGGCTTAAAAGAATAGCAATGAGCAAGGCCGCACTAGGCTGTGGAAGTGCTTGTTCGATAATTGTCGCAAGCCTGACGCGTAGTGCATAGAAAAAGGCTAGAACGGGATTGCCTTCGTTCTGATACACCGTGATACGAGGAAATGCCATACTTGCGAAAATACCAGGAGAGCCAGGGAATTGGAAGTCTTGAAGCTTACCCATTATCTCCACCTCATCTCCATAGTTCGCTCCATATGGGTCTTCGATCAATGTACCTAACGTTTGCACAGAGACTTGTCCGTCAGCATCTTGCCAACTTGCGCTTCCATCTTTAAGTACCTTTGTAACCGAAATGACGAGTGTACGGCCACGCCCTTGCACCTTAGGCTCGTCAGCGACGGTACCCTGGATAGTTACTTTATCGCCTTTGTATGTAGATACAGCGTTGGTATCAGCGTTAGGTGAAGAAAGCGTGTAACGGTACGCACCTAGAAAAAGGCACACTAGAAGGAGCATAATCAGGCGATTTTGTGGGTTATGCCAGAGCGGAAAGAGGAAAAGTAGTGCTGTAATGGCACCAACGAGCAGGGCAAGTGCTGGCACTTGCATAATAGAAATAGAGGCAAGAAGTATACCTGCAAGCCACGCTCCTGTGACCAATACCAGTGTAAGTCCGTGTACATCAATCGAAGCTGTTTGTTGCTGTTGCACAATGAATAACGCCCTACAAAATACTTTACAAGAACAATAAAAAATTAGGGATGTACCGTTTGCGCTATATACGCTGTGATATGAACGGCTGCGTAAACTCCCAAACCAACGCCAAGCACTACTCCAAAGAATCTCCCAAACTGTTGGCCGAGGCGTCCTCCTTTAACAAGACTCTCATCAAGCGAGTTCGCGACCAACCAGCCTAGCAAAGTACCAACTGGCCTTCCTGCTAACGTCCCAATACCTACACCCAGGAGAATACAGACAAGCCACACAATAACGTTCAGCAACAAGACAAAACCTGCCGTAATTGTCATAAGGCACCCTCTCTTCGTTTGCTACTATGAATGTCATACCGTACATTGCGCTTTTATTTTGTCATACACGCTACGACTTACAACCTGTGCTAACGAATCTACGCTGGAGAAGTTGCCGTGTTGTGTGCGGTAGTCGACGATAGTCTGTGCTGATTTCTTGCTAATATGAAGTCCCTGAACAAGTTCATCAACACTTGCTGTATTAATGTTCACAAGTTGACCGTTTGTATTTCCTCCACTCCCTGTACTAGAGACGCTCCCTGTAGTGGTTGGTGGCGTTTCACCCACGGCTGCTACATACACCTCTTGCCCATCACTGAGTTTCGCCGCTAGATTGATCGCTACAAGGTTGGCGTTAGGCAACGCACCACCCGCCGCCTGTAGGAGATCAAATACTCGTGCTCCGGGTGCGAGCGTATAAATGCCTGGATGTTTGACCGCACCGACAACATATACGTGTATACCGTCTGTGGTTGTAGATGTACTATTTGTATCAGCCAAATTTTGTTGATTTGTACTTGGGCCTGAACTTGATGCAGACGTTGGATTTGCGGGTGACTCTGAATGCCAGATACCGTAGATTGCTCCTATCAGTCCCAGCACGAGCACCACCGCAATTCCACGCGTAATAGACTTTTTCTTTGCCGGAATTGGAGTATCGGGAGCATCAAGCGGCTCAATAGGAACCGAGAGTTGGGAGCCGACAAGATTTTCAGTAGGAGACACAGGCTGCAGTAATGGATCGATTGCCGTTAACTGCGGTATCGTCTGTTGTTGTGCGATATATTGACGACGCATACCAGTCTGTTGATCTCCCTGTAATGACGGCAACTGCTGCATCGTAAATCTCCAATCACTTTTTTTAACTAATACTGTTCGACTGAAAATATAGCAAATCAATTGAAGATTGTCAATAGAGATAGGGAAACTTTTGCTGCTGCGTGACCGTGCTATAGAATGAAATAGTGTTCCAACAAAATATTAGAGTGGAGTATACACACCATGAAATATGAAGAGTTTATCGCACAAGTTCGCCGCCGCGCTCGTCTTGCTACAAGCGAGGAGGCTGAGAAGGCTACAAAAGCCACATTAGAAACGCTGGCGGGCCGTTTACAAGGCAATGAAGCTACCCAACTGGCGGCGCAACTGCCACAGGAGATTGCCCTGTATCTGCAGCCTGCCTATGCTGGCATTGGCGATAGTTACGGCCTTGAAGAGTTTTTCTACCGTATCAGTGAGCGCGAAGGAGTTGAACTAACAGAGTCAACGTTCCATGCTCGTGTTGTCTGTGCATTGTTGAGCGAGGCCGTCTCTGTCGGCGAAATGGACGATGTGCGCGCACAACTTCCACCCGACTTCGCCAAACTGTTCGATGTTCAAAACGAAGGCGAGATTCCCGAATTAGGTGATGTAGTCTCAGAGTAAATGTACATGACAAAAGTACCGCCAGCCTTGCAGGGAAAAGCTGGTGGTACTTTTGTTATGGAGAAATTCTTCTTGTCACAAGCCTGATTACCTGTTATACTACCCGTATGACAGTGTAGCTCAATGGATAGAGTATTCGCCTCCGAAGTGAAAGGCTGCGGGTTCGACCCCCGCCACTGTCACTATAACTCACAACTCATCACGCACATTATCCTCGTTGCCTCATTGTTCTTAGTCTTTCTCTTTCTAGCATAGATAAGCATGTCGTTCTAGCATACTTCCACTGCCTATGCTACTTCCAGACCCATTGATTTGGGCAAGTAAAGTCGAGTATCGCGATTCGACCATTGCCGAGCGAACTGACGATAAACTGTGGGACCCCCGAATGATGGGAAAGATTCTCTTTGTCTGGAAGCAACACGGAAATTCCATCGAGTTCGTGTACGTGACTGATGGACTCGTGGAAGGTCGCAACTTGATTGATGACGACATCAACGGTGAAATTGACGGTTCCTGCTGCTACATCAAAATCCATCAAACGTGGCGTAATTGAGTCGTTTGTGTGTCGGTACGGATCAACAAAATTGTACTCCGTTTTGTAAGGATTGCTCGCCGTTGCATGTGCGAACGCGAATGCCTCCGTACACAGGTCATATTTGTAAGCACTATTGGGTGTACGCAGAAGTCCAGAGTGTGGCGAAGTTGGAAACAGGACATGGTGTATAGGTTGCCAAAACACAAAGCCACCTGCTACTACAACGACAAGTATCATAGTGGAGAGAAACCAACGCTTCATAATATGCCCTCCTTACATCGTCAGCAAGAAATGGGATAGGCACACATTTTCATATCTATCTACACATTGTAATACAAAGACAAGGCAAGGAAGTTACCAGTTGTTTCTTATTATCCACGTCGAGAAACGACGGATGGTCTCTCTTCCTCCTCATCAGCCTCTTCCGTCTCCGAACTCGACAGTTGCATCTGCACAATCGTGATAAGCAGTATGGCAAGAATAATCACATGCAATCCCGTACACCACGCACAAATCGTATGCAAGCGTACAAGTTCTACAAACACGAGATACAGCACCGTGACAATACCTGTTATCGCCCATACAAGCTCGGCAAGCAACAAAATCCGTCTTTCAGGTAGAATTCGCCATGCGGTAAATGCTAATCCACCCATGACAATACACCAGAGCAAGCCAGGGACACTAATAGGTATCGTCGTACCGGGAACAACAGAGTAAGGACTTGAGAGCAGACAAGCGGCGCATTGTCGTAGTGAACCGAGGTCAGGTATATAGAGATGCCTATTCCTATAACCGCTAGAGCTAAAAGTGATAATTGGCTCCAGGAGCGTCGTATATCTATCATCAATATTTCTCTCTTTTTCTGGTAAACGCATTTGTTGTGGGGACCGATGTATTCCATCTTATCTGCTCTTCAGTTGCTGACGAAGACGTAGTACATTGTCCTTACCTCAGGACAATTTGTTAGGAATAGCATAGCTTCAATATAGCCATGTGTCAATAAGAGTGTATCAAATAACTAGTCATCTCAAATGATACAATGTGACATATGCAAGCAAAAAAAACTTTCCAGCACAAATCCCTAACTGCTAAAGCAGGTAGTATATCTCTTCAGGGCTATCGATTGCATTATAGAGTTGTTGGCACGGGTAGTCCACTTGTGCTCATTCACGGCTTTGGAGTCTCTGGTCATGTCTGGCAACGCGTCTTACCCTATCTTGCACGGGAATATCAAGTCTTTGTGATTGATCTCCCCGGCTATGGACGAAGCACGTATCGAGAAACTCGTGCTCCCTGGCGCTTACGTGAAATGGCCCCATTGTTAGCGGCATGGCTACAATCCATGCATCTTCCACCCGTTCACCTCGTTGGACATTCGATGGGTGGCGCAATCGCTATGCACCTTGCCGCTCACAATCCCGAATTAGTGAAAAGCCTGACACTTATTGATGCGGCGGGCATTCCATTTCGCTCAACATTTCCAGCACTTGCACTGCGCTCGGCTCGCTCCTTTGTTCAACGCAAGAACGGCAGCTATCCATTGCCATTGATACGTGACGTGCTACGACCGAGATTGCGTCTCTTCTGGCAGGGAGCAACGCAAACAGCTTATTGCGATTTTCGCGCCGAAATTGCGATGCTGACTATGCCCATTCTCATCCTCTGGGGCGAGGAAGATATTCTCGTCCCAATTTCGCTCGGTTACGAACTGTATAAAACTTTACCCCATGCCGTCTTTATTTCTTTTGCTAATAGCGGACATCGCCCCATGCTTGCCCAGCCTGAACTGATGAGTGGTGTAGTACTAGCATTTCTTTCTGAACAAGAGGAGGCAACTACACTGGTGTAAGCAAGCTATTCTCAACAACAACATCCACTGCAAGCGTTTTGTAGCCAACGCTTTCAAACAGGACTACCATCTTGTCGCCTTCGTAACGCAATACGAGTCCCGCTCCCCACACGTTATGCGTTACTTTTGTATTGATTGGAAATGGCATGTTCTCTTCATCCTCGGCAACCGTGATACCCGCGTCGCAGTTATCGCAGAAGCTGCATGGATCGTCGATCTCTTCGCCAAAGTAGTTCAGCAGGTATTCGCGACGACAGTCCTGCACCTCAGCGTAGCCTGCCATCATATCAAGGCGCGACTTGTCGTACTGCCGGTGTGCCTCATGCTCGTTGATTACCCGCGCAACTGCCTCGTCTAACACAACATCTGCATCGCCCGCGATAATCTCTCCTGATGCAAGCGTTTTGACAACGCCTGCTTCTTCGAGGCGACTGAGAGCTTCCGTGAGTTTCGATTTTGAAAGATGCGTCCTATCGCTCAAATCGCGCAGCACAACCGGCTCCTCGCTTCCCTGAACAACCTGTGCCACCTGCTCTACCTGATCGATATCTATATGTCCACTTCCGGCGAAGAAGCGATGAATGCGCATATCTTCAGGTCGATAAAACAAAATTGCTCTGGCATCATTGCCATCACGTCCGGCACGTCCAATCTCCTGGTAATAGGAATCAACCGAATCGCTGATATCGTAGTGAAAGACGAAGCGCACATTTGGTTTATCAATGCCCATCCCAAAGGCGGTTGTGGCGACAATCACCTCGATCTCATCCCCCATGAACTGTTCCTGCACCTCTTCGCGCTCGACTGGTCGCATCCCCGCGTGATAAAAAGATGCTTTTACGTTCTTTCCTCGCAGTACCTCCGCTATCTCCTCCGCATGTTTTCTCGTCGCCGCATACACGATTCCTGGTTTCTCGCTAGCGACCACTCGCTCGATGAGTGCCTGCTTCTTGTCATGCTCATTGCGAAACACCTCGACGCCTAGCCAGATATTAGGGCGATCAAAACCTTGCACAATGACATGCGGTTCGTGCATGTCCAGTCGCTCAAGAATCTCTTCGCGTACAGTTGGGGCCGCCGTTGCCGTCAGTGCGAGAATTGGAGGACGCCCAATAGCTTCAACAACGGCACCGAGTCGCAGGTATTCAGGTCGGAAATCATGTCCCCATTCGCTGATACAATGTGCCTCATCAACAACGAAGAGTGCTGGATGCGCGTCCTTGATCTGCTGTAACACCTCTTCATTGCTGAATTGTTCTGGCGCGAGAAAGAGATAGTTGAGTTTGCCTCTGTCCAGGTCCTGTAATACTTCTTCGCGCTTTGCCTCGCGCATCGTGGAGTTAATGAGAGCCGCCTTCCCAATATCGCTTTCTTCTATCGACTCGACTTGATCGCGCTGTAACGCAATTAAGGGTGAGACAACCACCGCTGGACCGCGTAATACCTGTTCCGCCATCTGGTAAATCATGGACTTACCTAGGCCCGTCGGTAGCACTGCCAGCGTATCGTGTCCCTCAAGCACTGAGCGAATCGCTGCCTCTTGTCCCGGTCGAAAATCCGCAAAGCCAAACTTCTCACGCATGATGCGGCGCACCTGCCGCCTATCTGTCTTCATCAATCAATCCCTCTATTCCAGGTAGTAAAGCTACACGGCATGCATGGGAGGGTCCATCCACCGTATATGAGGCGCGTAAGTAGCTTCTACTCTTGTCAAAATTCCTTGTTACTAGTGACACGCATAGCAGTAGTCGTAGCGTTTCATGACAGGCATAAGGTATGTGCAGACAAAGAGGGAAGTATTGCGGTACATGCTTTTGTTGTCAAGAGTAGAGCAAATAAAGAACAAAAGGAAGCTATATGCAAACCAAAGAAACTGAGGATGAAGTCCAAGGAGTGCCGCAAGCACTAACCGCTGAGTTCAAACACTCTACCATAGATCAAAAAATGGTATGGATATTATCAATAGCATGTGCCATGAGTGTCGCCAATCTCTACTACAATCAACCCTTGCTTGCGGATATTGGACGAACATTTGCGGTCTCGGAGAGTGCTGTTGGCTTTATCGCAACACTGGCGCAACTCGGCTTTGCAGCAGGTTTATTATTTATTGTTCCGCTTGGAGACTCTTTTGACCGACGCAATCTGATTACACTGATGCTTAGTGCAGTAACGCTTTCACTGCTCGCAGTAGCGGTCGCCCCTTCTATAGGTTGGCTAGCTATTGCCAGTTTTGCTCTTGGCGCTACTACAATTGTGCCACAAATAATCGTGCCGTTTGCGGCTACCCTTGCCCAACCACAACGGCGTGGGCGTGTTGTTGGTACTGTGATGAGCGGCTTGCTGATAGGTATTCTGCTTGCTCGTACGGTAAGCGGTTTTGTAGGAGCGCATCTTGGTTGGCGTGCCATGTATTGGATTGCCGCTGGTATGATGGTTATCCTCGCGGTTACGCTACGTATCCTTTTACCAAAGGAAGAGCCGCGCACCAGTATGAGGTATTCGCGTCTCCTGCGTTCGCTCTGGCACCTGTTCCGTACTGAACCGGTTGTTCGTGAGACGGGCATTTTTGGTGCGCTGGTCTTCGCCGCGTTCAGCATCTTTTGGGTAACACTTGTCTTCTTTCTCGGTACGCCGCCTTATCATTATGGCAGTGAAGTTGCTGGCCTCTTCGGGTTGGTTGGTGTAGTGGGCGCGTTAGCCGCTTCCAATGTTGGCAAACTAGCGGACCGTATCAACCCGCGCATCATCACGGGCATTATGATTGGAGTAGCCTTAGCCGCGTTTATTGCATTCTGGCTATTCGGGCAGATGCTCTGGGGACTCATTCTTGGCGTTATCTTGCTCGATCTTGGTACGCAGGGCGCGCACATCTCGAATCAAGCCCGCGTGTTTAGCCTGAACCCGGCGGCAAGAAGTCGGCTCAACACAATCTACATGGTTTTATTCTTCATCGGCGGTTCACTTGTCTCGTTGCTTGGTGCCTATGCATGGAGTATCGCGCGCTGGAACGGTGTCTGTGCCATTGGAACACTCTTGTTAGTTACAGCCCTCGCAATTCATATTGTAAAAGGTAGACAAGCGATGCGAGAACTGTAGGGACCGATTTATCACGTCCTCTTATGCACATCAACTACCAATGAGGATGTGATAAATCGGCCCCTACAATCGACGTATCTTCCTTAAAATCCTTATGTGCAATCATCACACCATATGTATCAAGAACAAGGGACATACATGATAGATGAGAACGGGGCAATATGGATGCCCAATAATAACCACTTTCCTAGCCGCAACGGTTATGAGCCTCGCTATATAATCGTTCATGGAACAGCAGGCTTTACTAGTGCGTTATCCGTTGCCACCTTCTTCAAATCTACCGAAAATACCGACAATCCAGTTTCGACACATTATATTGTTGGTCTGAATGGTGAATTGGTGCAATGTAACTACGAAGCAGATGGTGCCTGGGCAAACGGAGGTGTAACTGAGGGTCACGATACATGGTGGTCAAAATCGCTTAACCCCAACCTTCTAACGATCTCCATTGAGCACGTCAAACTTAGTAGAGACAACACGGACGAACTTACCGATGCTCAAAAGGATGCAAGCTTTCTGTTAATTCAACATATCTGTGATCGCTACCATATTCCGCGTCGTTGGGCTGATGAGCAAGGCGGTATTACTGGTCACTATTCGATGGACCCCGTGCATCGGAGTTTTTGCCCCGGTCCCTATCCGTGGGAAGCATTGTTTGCATACTTGAATGATCAAAATATATAAAGCATCCAATTAATAAAAAGAGCAAAATAGACGAGAACAATTATGTAGTTCTCGTCTATTTTGCTCTTTTTACCTTACTCTCTTATGTAATGCTTAAGAGCGATTTTCAATCAACTATTGTAGTGGTGCGAAAATGTCCACAAGAGCGCCATCGGGATCGACGAGTTGTGTAAAGCGTTGACCCCAGAACGCGTCCCACGGTGCAGATTCACTTGTATAACCTGCAGCGATCACCCGTTCGTACACTGCGTCCACCTCTGCCGGGGAGTCGCATTGAAAGCCAAGTCGCATTCGTCCCCGCGCTGGTAATTTAGCCCATTTATCGCCGCCTTGTTGTACCATCATTGCAACTGTACTCCACGAGAGATGATATCCATTTGTTGTGATAATTTCGGCCATCGCTTCCTCATCTTGTCCTTCGGGAATGTCGAGACCGAGCAAGCGATAGAATGCCAGGGAAGCCTTCATATTATTGACAACCATATCGATTTCAACAGGAAGAATTGCCACGATTAAAGCCTTTCTGCTCGTAGAAAGCAAGCAACAAACATATTCAAGTTGACTAAAAGGACAAAGGATAATGAGGAGCGTTGACGAAGCTCCCTTTTTATTTCCCTTGCTATCGTTAAGTATAGAGTATAATGTGGACGAAATCGGTCCTAATACAAGTGGAATTTGACCATAGAGAGGAAATCCGTTGTACAATCCAACTTCGCGCTTACTAACACTCCTGGAATTGTTACAGGCTCGCGAACGTATCGGGGCAGCAGAGTTAGCTCAACGCTTAGAGGTAGACCCCCGCTCTGTACGACGTTACGTGACCATGCTTCAAGATATAGGCATTCCAATAGAGTCGACTCGTGGTCGGTACGGAGCGTATCGGTTACGTCCTGGCTTTAAACTTCCACCACTCATGTTGACCGAGGAAGAGGCAATTGCCGTGATGTTAGGACTTTTGACGCTGCAAACGAATGGACTCGCGTTTGCAACACCCTCTGTTGAAGGGGCAAGTGCCAAACTCGCACGTGTGTTGCCCGCAAGACTGCGTGAGAAGGTACAAGTGTTGCAGCAGGTGGTGACGTTTGGACCGGAAAGGAGATATGTTTCGCTCATAACGAGTGGTGAGCGAATTCTGCAAGTAAGTGAAGCAGTATATAAGCGTCAACGGGTGTGGCTCTGCTATCGCTCAAAGAAAGGAGAGCAAACCGAGCGAGTCGTGAATCCTTACGGTATTGCGTACTGGGCGGGTTGCTGGTATATGGTTGGCTATTGCCATTTGCGGAAGAGTATGAGAGCTTATCGACTTGATCGAATGCTACAGGTGGATATACAACCAGAGCAATTTGAGAGTCCAGCGCATTTCAACTGTGTAGATTACTTAATCCATTCTTTTGGCACGTCCGTCCCATCATGGGAAATTGAAGTGCTCCTGAAAGCAGACCTTTCGGAAATTCAAAAGAAAATACTAACCACTTATGGAAGTCTGGAAGCACACAAAAACGGAGTCATGTATCGCAGTCATGTTGACGACTTGGCAGACACTGCCCGCTTCCTAGTAGACTTACGCTGTCCATTTGTTGTCTCTCGCCCTGCTGAACTACGAACGGCGTTACGCCAGCTAGCGCAGGAAATTCATCAGTTAGCTGAGAGTCACCTTGTCTAACAGCATACGGAGCAGGACATGTTCGACACATTGAACATGTCCCAGTCTGTATACTTTTTTAGCGACGTTCCAACCCGTAGTTCGGTGCCTCTTTGGTGACGGTTACATCATGTGGATGAGACTCGCGCAAGCCAGCACCTGTGATGCGGGTGAAGCGCGTGTTCTCCTGCATCGCCTTGATTGTTGCCGACCCCGTGTAGCCCATCGCTTGCCGTAGCCCACCAACTAATTGAAAGACGAGCGGTCCCAGCATACCCTTGTAAGGTACACGGGCCTCGATACCCTCAGCGATTAGCATCGACTCATCGCGTGTCTCGCTCTGGAAGTAGCGCCCCTTGCTGTGGCTACGCTGCTTCATCGCACCAATCGAACCCATGCCGCGATAGTCCTTGAAGCGTTCTCCATGTGAAATGATAAGCTCACCCGGACTCTCGTCAACACCTGCGAGCAAACTTCCCAGCATCACTGTATCAGCACCCGCCGCGATAGCCTTTGCAATATCGCCCGAATACTGAACACCACCGTCTGCGATAACTGGAATATCATATGAATGCGCAACCTGAGCACATTCGTAGACCGCCGTGATTTGCGGCATACCAATACCAGCAATCACTCGAGTTGTGCAGATCGCCCCGGCGCCGATGCCAACCTTCACCGCGTCCACGCCCGCCTGAATAAGGGCCTCGGTAGCCTCGGCGGTAACGACATTGCCCGCGATAATTTGTGCTCGTTTGCCGTAGCGGTCCTTCACGTTCGCCACCGTCTCAAGCACCATCCGTGAGTGTGCGTGTGAAGTATCAACCACAAGTACGTCCACTCCCTCTTCGATCAGTGCCTCACAACGCTTATTCGTATCAGGTCCAACGCCAATTGCAGCACCGACGCGCAACCGCCCATACTCATCTTTTGCCGCCTGTGGAAAGAGCAACTTCTTCTGAATATCCTTCATGGTGATGAGACCTTTGAGCATCCCATGCTCGTCCACCACCGGCAACTTCTCGATTTTGTAACGGTGCAGACTATCACGCGCCTGCTCTAAGGTTGTACCTACGGGAACCGTTATAAGATTATCGCGTGTCATCAACTCTGAAACGGGGCGATCAAGGTTTGTCTCGAAACGAATGTCGCGGTTCGTAAGGATACCAACCAGTTTTCCATCTTCTGTAAGCGGAATGCCCGAAATGTGAAAGCGTTCCATCGCGGCAAGTGCTTCGCGGAGTGATGCATCTGGACCCATCGTAATCGGGTCGGTAATCATGCCCGACTCTGAACGCTTGACTTTATCGACTTCTTCAGCTTGTTGCTGAATTGGCAGGTTATAGTGAATGATGCCAATACCGCCTTCACGTGCAAGAGCGATAGCTAATCGGCCCTCTGTCACGGTGTCCATCGCGGCACTTACAATAGGAATATTGAGCGCGATAGAGCGTGTTAGACACGTTTGGGTAGAGACTTCGCGAGGCAATACGGAAGAGGCGGCAGGAATAATAAGAACATCGTCGAACGTCAGACCCTCCGAGACAAATTTGTTCTCGAACGAGTCCGCTTTCTGTACCAGAGACATGATGAGGACTTCCTCCTTAAAAAAATGCCCAGCACACAAGGACACGCGTGCTGGGCCTCCCGACCTGGGATGGCAAAACATACTAATTTTCATTGTTACAAAAGAATTTTTTACAGTGTAGCACGTTGTTTCATAGAACGTCAAATAGCCAAAAGCATAAAAAGCAACACAAATTTTCGCA
>CAXTUE010000017.1:13689-19069 GCA_964247355.1 uncultured Ktedonobacteraceae bacterium
ATCAAACCACCTGCAATATGAAAGATGAAGCCGAGTAGCCAGAAGACAAAGAGAATAACGATAACGCCCCAAAGAATACTTCCTAGCATTGTAAAACTCCTTTTAAATTTGCTAGATGGCAACAAAAAATTCAGTTCAAAGAATACTCTTGTATAATCTCTGTTATATATACGTTGCAAACGAAAAAAAAGATGTAGGTTACATATTCCCATTTTCGGGGGTTGTCAGTAACACGCAACTGCTGTACTGTATATACAGCAATTATTTATTCCACACTACTCTTGTAAGGAGCATAAACATGTCTGCTGACGCGCAGACAACGCCGACTCGCCAGATTGAGAACCACAGGTATTTCCGTGGCAACGAGGCTATCGTCGTTGACCATTTTAGTAAAAGCTACGGCCCGACACGGGTCGTTGATGATGTACAATTTACGGTGCAGCGTGGTGAAGTCTTTGCCTTGCTAGGACCTAACGGTGCCGGCAAAACAACAACTGTAGAAACGCTCGAAGGGTATCGCAAGCCCGACGCAGGAACTATACGTGTCTTAGGATACGATCCTCTTCGCGAGGCACAGGCACTCAAGCCACACATCGGCGTGATGTTACAGCAAGATGGTCTCTATCCCGCCCTCACTGCTCGTGAAGTGTTACGGCTTTTCGCGGGCTACTACGAGCATTCACAGGACGTTGACGCTCTGTTAGAACGTGTAGGACTTGTCACGGTTGCGAAGACACGCTGTCGCCGTCTATCAGGTGGCCAGAAGCGTCGTCTCGCGCTCGCTGTTGCCCTTGTCGGCAATCCCTCGTTAGTCTTTCTGGATGAGCCTACAGCAGGGATGGACCCACAGGCGCGACTCGCGACCTGGGAAATTATCCGCGATCTCAAGCGCAACGGTGCCACCGTGCTACTCACAACTCACCTGATGGACGAGGCCGAGCGCCTTGCGGACCGTATCGCCATCATCGATCACGGACGCTTGATCGCCCTCGATACCCCTGGCAATCTAACAGGCACACAAAATGCAAACGTTGTACGCTTCGTGGCACCTGCTGGCATAGATATTGATGCACTAGCCAATCTTTCATCGGCAACGAGCGCGGAAGAGGTTCGTCCGGGCAGTTATGTGATCGAAGCTGACGATGTGCCGACACTGCTTGTTGAATTGACGACATGGTTACGCACTTCGCATATCGCGCTTTCAGAATTAAGGGTAGGACATGGGTCGCTTGAAGACCTGTTCCTGCGTCTCACTGGATCAGAAGTTAGAGAATAATAGAAACAATGGCAACACGCACAAACTCAACAACAATAGATTATGAAACAGGCAGCAGTAAAGCTGCACCACTGGCACGTCAAATTCTGACGCAGGTACGATACGAACTTTTGCTCACCCTACGACGCGGCGAGAATATCCTGGTGACGCTGATCGTGCCTGTGATGCTGCTCATCTTCTTCACCTCGCTCAATATCGTGCCTTCCGTCAATGGTAGCGCAATCAACTTTCTGCTTCCCGGCATCTTAGCGATAGCGATCATGGCGGCGGGCATGGTCAATCTCGGCATCGCCACCGCCTACGAACGCTACTATGGTGTGCTGAAACGACTCGGTAGCTCGCCTCTCCCTCGTAGCGGCTTGATTATCGCAAAGGTTCTCTCGATTCTTATACTCGAAATAATTCAGGTAATTCTACTTGTAGGCGTCGCGGTATTCCTCTATCACTGGCAACCAGCAGGGTCAGCCTTGCTTACACTACTTGCAATCGCGCTCGGCACCGTCACGTTTGCCGCTTTTGGTTTAGCAATGGCCGGAGGGTTACGCGCCGAGTTGACGCTGGCCGGAGCGAACGCGCTGTTTCTCGTCTTCGTCTTTCTCGGCGGTGGTGTTCTGCCACTCAATCGTTTACCCGGACCGCTCTCCGCCCTCGCCGAACTGCTTCCCGCCACCGCCTTGACGCAAGCACTACAAGCAACCATGACCAACGGTGGGAGTTTCCCAGGTTTTCCTCTAATTGTGCTTACTGTATGGGCTATGATTATGCTTCTCATAGCCGTTCGTACCTTTAAATGGGAATAAAGGTATAATAACAAGAATTACTTGTAAGGACCGATGTATCACGTCCTTCTCGGCAATCTATACGCAACAAGGACGTGATACATCGGTCCCTACAGAATATCTCTTATAACAAATTGTAGAGACAAAATATGATTGATATCCAGCAAAACACAAAAGGTCGTGTCGCCGCCGTCTGTCGCAATCCAGAGCCAGGCTTGCCAAAACCAGTCGTCAAGCATATTTATCTGCTGGAAGATTTGGGCGTCGAGGGCGACTATCATGCGGGCAAGTATGTACGTCATCGCTACCTTGCGAAAAAACATCCTACACGACGCAACATGCGACAGGTGCTGATCGTCGATGTCAATGTATACCGCGATTTGGAGCAGAATGGTATTGCGCTGAGTCCTGGCTCGATGGGCGAAAACATTACTGTCGAAGGCATTGCTATTATGGAACTTTTGGAGGGTACGCAACTGAATATTGGAGGCGCAGTCGTTGAAATTACAGAGGTCCGCAAACCATGTGTGCAACTGAACGGCATGAATCCAAAGTTACTGAAAGCTGTTACCCAACAGGTAGACGACAAAAAAGTCTATAAAGCGGGCATCATGACGCGTGTCTTGCAGGCAGGATGGGTGAAAGCTGGCGACCGTATTGCTGTAGTGGTGCCTAATGAGATACAACAAGCCTCGCTTTTCTAACAGAAGACTTTTTTAGAAGACACAGGGACGCTTGCAAGAGAAGACACACGGACGCCCACAAGAGAAGGAACACGGACACCTGCAAGAGAAGGAACACGGACGCCCACAAGGGGAACGTCCGTGTTCCTTCGCTCGCTCGCACATGACGATGCTCGCTCATACACGACGGTGCTCGTACGTGACGGTACCTGCTCACACATGACGGTGCTCATGTCCATTGTCTAGCAGTCTGCTTAGTCAGCAGGGGTTGCTACCTGAGATGTGCTAGTCAGCCCTAACCCCTGAGCAATGCGACTGCCGAGTTCTGGATCGACGTTATGCCAGAGCTTCAACGCCCGCTCCTGAATCGGACGTTCTACATCCTGGCTCATGTGTCCAACAATGTTGCTAACGAGATGGTCTTTATCCGTTGCGGAAAGCGTCTTGCGATAGAGCGTACCCGCCTGTCCGAAGTCGTCGTCCTCTGCATGAAGCGTGTAGGCGCTGCGTACCATTTCACCACTTGAGGCCCAACCTGGATCAGAATAATGAGCCGGATCAGCCTTTGGGCCACCATAACTGTTTGGTGTATAGACCGGCTGATTTCCACTGTGACGGTAAGCCATTGCCCCATCTTTATTGTAGCTATGCACCTCGGCCTCAGGCTGATTAACTGGCAACTGCAGGTAATTCGTGCCGATGCGATAGCGGTGCGCATCAGGATAGCTGAACAAGCGACCCAATAGCATTTTATCCGGGCTTGGACCAATGCCAGGAACCATATTCGATGGCTCAAACGACGACTGCTCAATCTCGGCAAAGAAGTTTTCGGGGTTGCGGTTAAGAATCAGGCGTCCAATAGTGACGGGCTTATAATCGCTGTGCGGCCAAACTTTAGTAAGGTCGAAGGGATTGAAGCGATAATTTTCCGCGTCCTTAAACGGCATGATCTGCATTTCCAGCCGCCAGACCGGGTAGTCTTTCTTTTGAATTGACTCATGTAAGTCACGGCGATGAAAGTCTGGGTCGGTTGCCGTCATCGCCTTTGCCTCAGCATCGGTGAAGTTCTCGGCACCTTGCTCTGTCTTGAAATGGTACTTGACCCAGAACCTTTCGCCTTGCGCATTCACCCACATGAACGTGTGACTACCATAGCCGTTCATGTTGCGATAGGTCTTTGGCGTACCTCGATCAGACATCAGGAATGTTACCTGATGAATGGACTCCGGCGAAAGCGACCAGAAATCCCACTGCGCATTGTTACTACGCATATTGGTATCGGGCATACGCTTTTGCGAACGAATAAAGTCTTGAAACTTTGATGGGTCACGCACAAAGAAGATTGGCGTATTGTTGCCGACGAGATCGTAGTTTCCCTCTTCTGTGTAGAACTTCAAGGAAAAACCACGCGGATCACGTACCGTATCTGCCGACCCCTGTTCGCCTGCAACCGTGGAGAAGCGAGCAAGAACCTTCGTCTTCTTACCAACCTTGTTAAGAAATGCCGCGCTCGTCCACTGGCTGACATCTTCTGTCACCTCGAATGTGCCAAACGCACCACTGCCTTTCGCATGTACGACCCGCTCAGGAACACGCTCACGATTGAACTGAGCCATCTTCTGAATGACGTAGTGATCTTGCAATAAGAGTGGTCCATTGGGACCAACCGAAAGCGAGTATTCATCACTCGGAGCCGGAATACCAGCGTCTGTCGTCGTTATAGGCGGTTTCTGGTTGTCTGGATTGTTCATGTAATCCTCCAATTGTCGTTTGCTTTTCATCTACTTTTAATGTTTTTATTAACATCTCCGGCATTACGTAAGTGTACTACGTAGATGCTTTCCATTCTACCCAATACATCTTGTATACTGCAAGTTAGGCAGATGATGCTACGTATCAATGAGGATTAGTTAATATATTTCTTTTAAAGAGGAGCTTTTGTATGCCAACCGACCTCGCACAATTCACAGATGACGACTATTGTTATCTCACCACAACCGGACGCGTTTCCGGCAAACCGCATACCATCGAAATCTGGTTCGCGCTTTCTAAGCAAACGCTGTATCTACTCGCTGGCAACCGCGAAAAGTCCGACTGGATCAAGAATGCGCGTCACAATCCTGATGTGCAGGTAAGAATTCGCGAGACGCATTTTGTGGGCAAGGCACGACTCGTAACTTCCCCTGAGGAGGATGCTCTTGCACGTACGCTTGTGTTTGAGAAGTACGCATCCCGCGATAGCGATGATTTAACGCAATGGTCACGTACATCGCTTCCGCTTGCAATAGATATCACTCCTTAAGAAGCAAGCAGAGAAATTGACAAAACAGGCTCCTTGTTGTTATAATCGCGCGGAAGAAGTAGCGGGCGATAGCCTCTACTTCTAGAATTATTACACTCTTTATCTATTAAATAGAACATAATACCCTGTATAACATCTATTGTATGTTTAGCCCTACATCTGTAACGCAGCTTACAGAGAACGAGGTTCCATGAGTACAGCCCTACAACACATTGGGAAGTATGAACTGCACGAACGTTTGGCTCGCACAACGCTCTCCGAGTTGTGGAAGGCGTACGATCCTCATCTCAGAAAATATGTTGCTCTAAAACTTCTTGCAACTCAAACACTTAGCGATCCC
>CAXTUE010000018.1:0-283 GCA_964247355.1 uncultured Ktedonobacteraceae bacterium
TCTTTTTTTTTTTTTTGTTGTGGTGGGGCCTGTCCCCCGCGCCGCTAGTAGACGTGATATAAAACCGCTTAGTGACAGAGGTCTTGTAGCCCACCGTTTTCCAGTTCACTTGTTTCTATACCTGCTTCGTTTTTCCTACAGTGTCTACTGCTACAAGTTTTGAATAGCAAACTGCTCGCTATGACCACGCTCCTGCTTGGCCATGATTTTGTTCACTAGCTCTTCCTTTTTTGCCTTTGCATAACCGAGGATTTGTAACTCTTTCGCTATTTTTCTCAGTTCT
>CAXTUE010000018.1:349-18658 GCA_964247355.1 uncultured Ktedonobacteraceae bacterium
GGCTTCATCCTCCGTAGACTTAGCTTTTTTAGAATTTTTCGTTGCCTTCGGCGTTTGTTCCATTTGTATGGGAGCAGCTTCTACCTGTGGTTGTAAGTCTTTACACGATACGTCGGGCATACGGCGTAATACCATAACGACATTAGCAAGCAGATCGGCCAGCTCGTGTGTTTTCATGTTTTCTAATTGATTGATAGTCAAGGGTGAACTCATATGCTTTACTTCCTTTTTCTTTTTACTATGCTCTAACGCGCTATACCAAGTCTTTTGCGTGAGCCAACATGATGAATACGGCTAATGAACTCGCCTGCGATAGCTTTGAACTGTTGTTGTAGCTCAAGCTCTCTATCTTTCGGATTGGGGATGACGCTAATGGGAAGATGATTGTCGGGGGCGTTAGCAACGATAATGCTGTCGCTAATGACGTGCTTAAAGACGTTGCCGGGGTAGTCTTCTCGCACCTGCTCACAGTATGAGGCATGTAGCTTCACATTCGTTTTGATGCGCGTCAGAATAATGCCGCCCAGCACAGGACCCGTAAAAGATGTATCCTTGCCTGCGATAGAAAAGAGCTTATTGACCGAACGTTGGAGTAGAGCAATACCATAGGTTGAGAGGAAGTCGGGAACGGTTGGTACAACATATGCATCGCTTGCCCAGAGGCTATTCTTTGTTACTGGATTAAAATTTGGTGGGCAGTCGCAAATAATATAGTCGTAGTTGTCTCGCACCTCATCAAGGCAGCGTTGCAGGATGTTGTGTCCAACGAAGTCTGAAAGTCGCAAATCGACATCGACCAAATCAGGGTGTGAGGGAAGAAGATCGAAGCCAAGCACAGACGCTTTATCCGACACAATATCAGGAACGATAGCATTGCGTATAGGAAATGGCGAACCACTTTGCTCAAATATGTTATAGGTTGACCCTTTCACATCTTTCCAATGCCGCCAATACTCTTGTTCCATTACATAAAATGTCGCGCTCGCCTGCGGGTCAAGGTCAACAAGCAATGTACGCCGTCCATAATGTTTGGCAAGTGCCGCCGAGATCTCAACACTACATGTAGTTTTTCCGACACCGCCCTTAAAATTGATTATTGTTATAATTTGGGCCATTCTCACCTACTATCTAGTATTGTCGTTATACAAGAATAAAGTATTGTTTATGTGTATAAGTAGTATGACAGGTAGAGATAGCAGGTGTCAAGAAAAACCTCTAAGGGGCTATTTGCTCTATCTCTATTCAGCAAATGAGTTAGGTTATCCAAACGACACACATGTCCAATCCGTTCTAGTTGGTCAAAGTATGTATCGGTTAATTGTGCATTCCACGCCGCCCTACAGTCTCAAGTGGTGGAAGGGGATAAGCTGATTTCATGGTCCGTCTGCTCCAAGTCTTGACGCGCTAACTTACGAAACATGTTAAGTGCTTGAGCCACTACCTGATCGATGTTGTAATACTTATAGGTTGCTAACCGGCCCACAAAATGTACGTCTGGCGTCGCCTCGGCAAGCACTTTGTACTGCTTGTACAACTCGGTATGCTCAACTCTAGGAATTGGATAGTAGGGGTCTCCCTCACTACGCGGGTATTCATAGACGAGACATGTTTTGGGATGTACCTGACCTGTGAGATATTTGAACTCGGTCACTCTTGTGTAGGCATAGTCATTGGGATAATTCACAACCGCGACGGGCTGACAGACAGGCATGTCCAGCGTCCGAAACTCGAAGTCCAGTGAGCGATAGGGCAATTTGCCATAGCAGTAGTGAAAGAACTCGTCGATTGGCCCTGTATAGATCAATTGCTGATAGGGAATGAAGCTTTCAATTTCACGATAGTCGGTGTTGAGCATAACTTTGATGTTAGGGTGTGCCAGCATCCGCTCGAACATGCGTGTATAGCCGTGCAAGGGCATCATCTGATAGGTATCCGTGAAATAACGACTGTCACGGTTCGTTCTGGTAGGAACACGTGCTGTCACTGAAGCGTCTAGCTCTGAAGGATCAAGTCCCCATTGCTTGCGCGTATAGCCACGAAAGAACTTTTCGTAGAGAGAGCGTCCTACCTTGCTCACAACCACATCTTCCGATGTACGTAGAACCTTGCGTGGCTCAGCAACAGATGCCAGGAACTCCTCAAATTGAAATGAAGTGAGACTGAGACCATACAGCATATTGATTGTGTCCAGATTGATGGGCATAGGGACCAACTGTCCATCTACACTCGTGAGTACACGGTGCTGGTAGGGACGCCATTTCGTAAACTGTGAAAGGTATTCAACGACCGCATCAGCGTTGGTATGGAAGATATGCGGACCGTACTGGTGAATGAGAATACCATCGTCGTCGTATTTGTCATAGGCATTGCCCCCGATATGGCTCCGCTTATCAATTACAAGCACCTTTTTGTCAAGTTGACTTGCTAACCGTTCTGCTAACACACTTCCTGCAAATCCCGCTCCAACGATCAGATAATCAAACATAAACAGAACCTTCCTTCCCTTCTATACCCAGCACACCACTTGAAACGGGAGAGATCATAAAGTATTTCCTTCCAATATACGACTTTTCATCATACATGCAAAAGTGCAAATATTTCTTTGTACTTCAAAACTAAAGAGAACACGCTTTCTACTACCAAAAAGTAACTAGTAGGAAATAAGGAGAGAAGTAGTAGGAGAACGAGATATACAAAAGCATTTCTTGCCTGATTGAGGTATACTACAATTATCATAAACACATTTGTATCAGATACTAGAAGAACATGTTGTTGGAAAGCCAAAAGAATACTCTTCCTGATAATCTATTTTTACAGCCACCACCAGGTCAGCTCTATGTACGCTCATTTCTCTTTTCGCGAAAAATAGACGCTCGATTTGCTCGTCTACATTTGCTTGCACGAGTAATGTTTGTCTTGTCTCTGTCAAGTGTACTATTGCGCACAATTGATACATCGCGCCCCGATCTCGTAGGGGCAACCCTCTTGCTTGTTCCTGCACTACTGCTATTTCTGTCCAGTGGAATGCAGAAGAACGTTGCACGACTGTATCTGCTCCTGACACTTTCACCGCTCTTAAGCCTGTTTATAACGTGGGCCTTGTTCAATCCTGTTCCAGGCTCTATAATTTTGTTACAATTTCCAGTCTACTCTGGGCAAGTTGCAGTTGGTTTCGCATTTTGGCAGCTTGTTTGGCTTGCCGTTGTCGGTCTATACTACTTTCTGACTCGCAAGCTTGTATCTGGTATTCTACTAGCTACTCTTGCGGCCTTTCTCTTCGCCCATCTTTTGCCGTATCCCGAATGGACGTTTCTACATCTGACGTTTTTTCATCCGCTTCGCGTGTTTGTCAGCGACCGGGGCATTCTGATCGCAGGCACAAAAGTTATTGGCTATGCAGGTATGATATTCGCGACGATTGCCTTAGTGGTAACGAGCCGCGATACAGAACTCATTGGTGTACTGCGTCAGTTGCACGTTCCGCAGACCATCATTTTCTTTTTGAGTACCGTGTTTCGTTCGTTGAATTTGGCTTTAGCAGACTATAACACTATTCGTCAGGCGCAATTCTCACGAGCTGTTTCCGCACGACCACGAAGCCTGTTCCGTCGATTGAGCGATCTCGCCAGCTTAGCAGTACCGTTGATAGCAACGATGATTCGGCGTTCCAGCGAGATCGGCGATGCGTTACTGTTGCGTGGGTATACATTAGGCAAAGCAAGTGCGGACTTCTATGAGACAAGTCCGTGGCGGATACCTGATTGGGCTGTCGTCGCAGTAAGCCTTGTCTTTTTGTTGCTTGCCTTTGTACCACACGATACACTTACTCATGTTCTTAGATGGCTATAAAGGAAACAAGCTTGAACGAGGTACTAACAACGCAAGGACTTTGGTGGCGATACCCAACGTTCAGTGAGAAGCCAAACGTGTGGACGCTACGTGATATCACACTACGCGTACAGCACGGAGAGTGCTTTGGGATCACGGGGGCGAGTGGTGCTGGCAAAACAACGCTCTGTCGCACTCTGGCTGGCATTCTCCCCTTTAATGCACGTCTGACACCTGAGCAGTTGGTGCAGCATTTCCGTGGTGACATCACGTTACTGGGAGAGCCAGTAACCGCGCAAACCGTAAGCAAACATATTCTTGGAATGGTCCTACAAGACCCGGAGAACCAATTTCTACGCATGAGCCTCTTACACGAGTTAGGGCTTGGATTGCAATTGCAAGGAGTGCCAAACGAAGAGATTCTACAGCGAGTTCATGATGCACTTGTTTGGGTCGGACTGGGACATCTCTGGCACGGGGCGGCATATATTCATCCCGCAGACTTATCGGGCGGTCAGAAACAACGGATCGCGATTGCAGCTTTTCTGGCAATGCGTCCAAAAGTGCTTCTACTTGACGAACCAACCAGCGATCTCGATCCTGTTGGGAAGCGTGAGATTATCGAAACAATCGCGCGACTGCGACGTGACTACGATATGACGGTAGTGCTGGTTGAGCAAGACCCCGAAATTCTCTCAACTTTTTGTGATCGTATCGCTTTGTTGCACGAGGGACGTGTCGAACTCGTAGCTTCTCCCGCCGATTTTTACGCAGAAAGGAAACTCCTGGAGCAATGTGGTGCATCAGTGAGCGAATTAATACGCATCTCGTGGGCGACTGGTTACACGTACAACTCTCGTCCGCCCTTGACCATCGAGGAAGCGGAGCATGCTTTTGCGCCAGCCATCAACATTCATTCAAGCAAAGCAAAGCAGGAACAGCATTCCACTTCCCAAGATGTTATTGTGCAAGCAGAGGATATAGAGTATGTTTATGACGATGGCACAATAGCTTTACACAATATGCATTTCACTCTCTATCGAGGCGAGATGCTTGCGCTAGTAGGGCCAAACGGCAGTGGCAAGACCACCTTTGCGAAGCTACTCGCTGGCATATATCGTCTTTCATCCGGTCGTATGCGCGTATTGGGGCAAGATGTATCATCAAAACGTGTGCGCACACGTCTACCACGCGTGGTAAGTTATGTCTTCCAAAATCCTGACCATCAACTCTTTTGTCGCACCGTAAGCGATGAGATTGAGTATGGGTTGAAGCATGTGGGAATGCCAACCAAACAGAGGCAAAAAGTGCTGGCGACGACGCTAGAAGCCGTTCACCTGACAGATGTTCGCGATGAAGACCCCCTTTTTCTCAGCAAAGGGCAACGTCAACGCTTAGCGGTGGCGGCAATGTTGGCATTGGGGCCAGAGATTGTGATTGTCGATGAACCAACCACTGGGCAAGATTACCGCTCAGTGACCGAAATTATGAACTTGCTCTGTGAGCTACAAAGACAGGGAAAGACCATTATTATCATCACACACGATATGTCTTTGGTGACGGAATACTGTCAGCGCGTTGTCGCTTTTAAAGATGGAATGCTGACATTTACGGGTACACCTGAAGAACTTTTTACTTCGCAAGAGGTACTACAACGTACTGGTATACATCCTCCAACTCCTGCTGCGCTCGTAACTCGTTTTCGTACACGATACGCGGCCTTTCCCCCTTTGCTTACCGTAAGGCAATGGATGGAAGCTCTTGAAACAAAGCAAATAGTGCAGTAGGTGCTATTCAAGAAAGTGCATTGCGTACGGTTAGGCCGAAACGCTCCACAACTGGCCCCAGTGTTTTCAAGAGAAGAGAACCGATAATCAGAGTGACAACCGTATTCGAGAGCGACCATGTAAACCATCCCAGCAGGAACGTATTGGATGGTGCATAGCCGGTTTGAACGAGTATAAAATTTCCATACAGGCCACCGAGAATATTGTTGGGCAAAACTGCACAGACGATGAAAAAGATGAAACCACGGACGGTATAGACATCTTTTCCAATAGGACTAAGGCCAAATCTCTTCGCAAGTGTGCGATAGAGAAGCATTGGTAGTCCCAATTGCAGCAAATCAATTGTACCGAACCAGAGCGCAATCGGCAAAGGAAGTGGAGGTGTTGAAAGAAGACCCGCACCAACAAAGTTGCCGATGTAGGCAATAACGAACGCCCAGCCTCCAAACCAGATAGCAAACGGAATACCGAAGCCAATTGCGAGAAATACGGTTGAGACCACCGGAACACCGGGTAAAGGTAGTGTGAGAATTGCGAGCCAGGAAAGCACTGTGTATACCGCCGTCGCAACTGCTACCGCGACAACTTGCCCAAGACTGGGCGCGCCAGTCAAACGGAGCGTGTAATCAATTACAGTTGACAACTTACCACCAATCTCTAGTGGCGCATCTACTCGCTGTACTTCTGGTTCTTGCTCGGACTCATACATAGAAATATCCTTTAATGAAGAAGTAACCAGCTTGTAAGATAACAAGCTCTATACCTACATTTCTTTCAATTACACTAACACTTACAACCTCATTACTTTCATTCTCAGGAATACATCGTATAATGAAGGAAAATTCTTTAAGGAAGAAATTTTTATGCGACGTATTCTTGTCAATAGCCGCTACCTCATTATTGTTGCTGTCCTCGGTGCGTTTCTTGCCGCCGTTGCGTTAATACTTTATGGCGGCATCACTACAATTAATATTTTGATTGAGACATTTGCACATCCTACGTTTACCATAGCAGGAGCAAAACATCTCGCGGTCGAGAGTATCGAGGTAATTGACCTGTTTTTGCTTGCCACCGTGCTCTATATCGTTGCATTGGGACTGTACGAACTGTTCATTGACGAAAAGCTTCCCCTTCCGCCTTGGCTTGTTATCACCAATCTGGACGATCTCAAAGCAAAACTTACAGGCGTCATTACTGTATCGTTAACAGTAACGTTTCTTGCCTATGTAGTGGAGTGGGACGGAAACACAAACATTCTCGCATTAGGAGTTTCTGTCGGTGTCGTACTGTTTGCATTGAGCTTTCTACTTCCCAACATACTAAGAGGTGGTCACTCTGAGAAGCCTGATGAGACCGCTCAGAAGTGAGCAGAGGTTGACTTAATCTTCGTTCTTCCAATACGTGTAGAACCCTCTTTCGCTGTCAGGATATAGTGTTGGGGGTCAAAATGTCTTGTTCTACGTCGAAACTCAAAAGTGAAGCCGGGCCAGATAGCGGTGTTGCGTCCTTGTTTGTCAAGGTACCAGCTATTGCAGCCCGAAGCCCAAACGGTCCCACGCATACGCTGCTGTATTTCTGTGTTGAATGCCTCTTCGCTCTCGGCACGTACCTCAATGGTTTGCAGTGCGCGTTGCTTCATTGTGCGTAAGGCGTCCAGAATATATGCTACCTGCGATTCGATCATAAACACCATCGACGTATGTCCAACACCAGTATTTGGACCAATCAACAAGAACATATTGGGGAAGCCTGCAACCGTTGCTCCAAGATAGGCATGTGCGTCTGGACTCCATGTCTCATTAAGCGTCACTCCATTTCGCCCGAAAATGCGCTGGGGCAGTTCAGCATCGGTGACGTGAAAGCCCGTGCCACAGATGATCGTGTCAATCTCATGCTCTCTGCCGTCCTCGGTTACTATGCTGTGCGCGCGCACCTCGCGAATATGCTCTGTAACGACCTCGACGTTCGGCTGTGAAACCGCCGGATAGAAATCGTCCGAGATCAGAACACGTTTACAGCCGAGCGTGTATGTCGGCGTAAGCTTCTCGCGCAATACAGGATCAGGCACTTGTCTCTCCAGATGCTCTTGTGCTAGCTTCACACCTTGCTTCAGCATATTCCGCCGGTAGACAAAGCCTGCCGCCGTAAGTTCACGTTGCCAGTACATCAAAGAGCGAATAGCATATTGTGTGATTGGCAGCCAACGATACATGGTCTTTTGCCATGAGGCTATCGGATGATCCAGGCGTGGTAGAATCCACGGAGGTGTGCGTTGGAAAAGCGTGATATGTCCTGCCTGCGGTTGAATGCGTGGCACAAACTGAATCGCAGATGCGCCAGTGCCGATGACCGCTATGCGCTTGCCCGCCAAGTTGTAGTCATGTCGCCAACGCGCCGAGTGAAAAAGCGTTCCCTCAAAATCCTGGATGCCTTTAATAGTGGGAAGTGAAGGCTCGCTAAGAGGTCCATTGCCAAGAATTAAGATATCAGTTGTCAGCTTTCCTTGTGATGTAGTGACGTACCAGCGTTGTTTATCCTCATTCCAGGACGCGTTCAGCAACTCGCTGTTCCATTGAATATAGAGAAGGATGCCAAAGCGTTCCATGCAATCGCGGAGATAGTGCTGAATTTCCCATTGTGATGAGTACGCGTGGCTCCAACGTGGATTGAGCGCAAACGAATACGAGTACAGGTGTGAAGGCACATCGCATGCACAACCAGGATATGTATTATCGCGCCACGTTCCACCACTATCTGCCGCCTTCTCTAGCACAACAAAATCTTCATAGCCATGCTTCTTAAGTTGAATCGCCATGCCCACACCAGCAAAGCCGGTGCCAAGAATGACAACCGAAACATGACGAGTAGAGACCTCTTGAGCTGTTTCGTTCGTAAGAGGAGTTTCTTGAGTATTGTTAGTAACTATCTCGTTGTTGCTGGTAAATGCTTGAGTCATCAATAGCGTCCTTTGGTATAGTTGTCAAGCGAGTCTTGAGAAAGAGTATACCACGCAACGCTGTTTCTTGTGTACTCTTACGATGCACCTGTCCCTTTGAACGGCATCTCCCAATGTCTTCTGGGCTTCCTGTAACAGTTGTGTAGAGGATGATGAAAGGTCATGAGAATGAGGGTCAAGAATTTGAAATTCTTCTTCGACCCCAAGCGTATACACTTGCTGAGACGGCACGAATAGTGGGCCTTTCTTCATTTCGGCTATTAGAAGCTTTTGCCTGTTCGTTCTTTCTGAGAGCGAAGAATGGTGCGCAGTGCATCTGCTTGCCCATGATTCCAGGCGGCTGATCGTACTTCTGACCCCACAACGGGAATCGAGCTTTGCTCGCGAATATGCGCGGCACGTTCGCGTTGCATAATCTCATGAACCAGTTGACGGTCACTCAACCGCCACCCGCGCATCTTTGCTTGCTCGGCAAAGCGCATCACACGTGCGAAGCCCGCGCGATAATCTCGCTCCTCCGTCTCATTTCGCATTGGCGTATCTTGCATTATAAAGCCTCGTAATGTAGGTTGTGTATAGAGAAAAAGTCATATATATACCTTCTACATTATGGCAAAAAATGTGACCCTACGTCAAGCAAGTACCAGAGGTTTCTCTAGCTTTATGAATACATGATCTTAAGTACTGTGCATGTGGCCGCTATTGGAATGTCAATCATCATGCAAGGACAGGGTGCAGCAAGGGAAACGCCCTGTTTGAGCACTAGGGCTTGTTGCGGCGCATTGCTTCGTGTATCGCATGTGTGCCAAAATCTAATGCCGCTACCGGAATGCGTTCGTCGGCAGTGTGAATTGCCCGTAAGAAATCAAAGCCTTCGTGTAGGTCCATTGGCAAGAAGCCGTACGTCTGAATGCCTAGCTGTGAGAAGTAACGTCCATCTGTTACCGCAGGCATCAGAATTGGAACGACAATACCATCGGGATCAGCATCATGCATAATGTCAACGAGTGTGTCGAAAAAGCCCATGTTTGCTTCAGTACGTCCCTCGCCGTAACGCATCAATTCAAACTCGACATCGTTCCCGACAAGTTCATGTAGCTCTTGAAACATATCATCAGGTGTATAGCCGGGGAGAAGACGACCATCCATCTCCAACACAATCTCGCTTGGAATAACATTGACCTTATGCCCGCCCTGTATAATCGTAACGTTCACTGTGTTATGCAGAATCGGATCGAAGAAATGAGCATGTGGGCCAAGCTGATCCAATACTGCGTTAGCGCGTGCAGGGTCTAGTAGTTGATGGAGTAGTGGACCTGTTGGAGAGGATGTAAGAGCATTTGCCATTATCTCTAGCATTTGATGCATGACGGGATGAATATGTACAGGAAGGCGATGTTGGTCTAGCTGTTGCAAGAGGTGTCCCAGTTTCGCGACCGCTCCACTATGCATAGGAATAGAACCGTGCCCACCAGGACCTCGAAGTACCGCTTTGAGCCAGCACATTTGCTTCTCAAGAACTTGAACGCAATAAAACTTTTTGCCATCAATATATGAAGTAAAGCCACCAACCTCGCCGAGCGCATAGCGCACATCCTTGAAGAGGTCGGCATGCTGCTCAACTAGAAATTTTGCCCCGACCTCGCCACCAGACTCTTCATCACTGAGCGCGGTGAAAATTATATCACCCGGAAGAGACTCACCTTCCGTCTTTGCATCTAGTAGAGCGGCAAGCATCATCGCGACTCCGCCCTTCATGTCAAGTGTGCCACGTCCCCAAATATAACCATCTATACTTTGACCCTCGAAGGGTGGATGCTGCCAGGACTGATTAGCCGTTGTCACAACATCAATATGACCTTGTAACAACAAAGGAGGTGCTTCACCTCGTCCCTGCAAACGTGTTACGAGATTTGGTCGTTTCTCATCTATCGCTAACACCTGTGCCTCAATGCCTGCATCCGTTAACAACTTATGAATGTAATGAATGCATTCCGCTTCGTTACCAGGAGGATTCGTGGTATCAAAACGAACGAGTTGCCGTAGTATTTCCGCAGGGTGTTGATGAAGATTATTTTTTTGAGTAAGTGACATTGCAATGTTTCTTTCTATCAGGCGAACAGTAGCATACTACAGTATACGATAAGAAATCGAAGCGCACCTGTGCATTTTGTGCTTTTCTAATAAATTGGCACCTAAATCGCTAGTTAAAACGTATACTTAATGAGGTATATTCTCGTTTGTAGTACATGACAAAGCATCTTCATAGGCCATTGTTTGCGCTTTGACGATAACAATGCTTATAATGCAGAGTATAAAAATGCGATTATTTTCTTTCCTACTCTGTCTCTTATATTATTGAATTTATGGAGGAATTGAGCGTGGCAACAAAGAAACCAGGCAAACTTACAGAAGAGCAAAAGAAGCTTAGAAACGACCTGATAAAAAGTGCCCTTCGTGGCACAAATCGACCCCGTACAATGCGCGATCTCGGCGTTAGCACTCTGAAAAACTTGCCTGCTAACATTGGTATGGTGCAAAGCCTCATGAAGGCCGCTAACTGGAATCAAGCACAGGATGAGGTCTTACAAGGGTTAAACAATACTGTCGTGATTGTTGGTCAGCCAAATACGGGCAAAAGTACGTTATTCAATAAGCTTAAAGGTCAGACGCTTTCACAAGTCTCGCCGCAAGAGGGGACAACGCGCACACTTGTACGCACCGACTTTGGACCTTTCACTCTTGTCGATACGCCGGGAATTGATGCTCCTGGCGCACTCTCTGATATCGCGCAAGCTGGGCTTGAGCAAGCAAGCGTGATCGTGTTCCTGATCGATGGCTCGAAGGGTATTCAGGCCAAAGACCGAGAACTGTATGCGATGATCGCAGCGCAAAAGAAGCCTACAGTTGTTGCCGTCAACAAAGTCGATACTTTGAGGGGTGGCGAAAGCGGAGATCAAATCGCGACTGAAATCGCTGTCGCACTTGGCGCGGTTGGCGTTATTCCAATCTCAGCTACGAAGGGTACAAATGTTGCGGAGGAATTGGTACCAGCACTGATCGAAGCAAGCCCGGAGGCCGCGCTTGTTATTGGACGTGAACTACCTGCTTTCCGCCGTACTGCCGCTCAACGCATTGTTCGTAACGCGACACTTGTAAGCCTCGCCGCAGGACTTGAGCCGATTCCCCTGATCGATATTCCTATTCTTCTGGGAACTCAAATACGGCTCGTGCTACGTCTCGCAGCTCTTTATGGTGAGCCTATGAATTCGGCAGATACGGTACGACATGCACGTGAACTGGTTGTGACGATGGTGAGTGGTCTTGGGCTACGTTTTGCGGCAGAACAAGCGGCAAAAATAGTTCCATTTGGCGGTGACCTCGTTGCGGGTCTTATCGCGGCAGGAGCTACCTGGTCGATTGGCGAAGTTGCCCTTGAGTACTATGAAGGCGGCAAGAAGCTGACTGCCAGTACTGTGCGCCAACGCACAAGCGATTTGTACCGTAGTTTCCGGCGCGACAATACGGTAGAAGGGTTGCGGAAGGAAGCGGCAGCAGATGGAAATCTACCATCTCTTCCCACGGTACCAAAGGAAAATCCCGTCAACAGTTAGTAGAAGGGATGGTTAACAAGCGTATGCTCTTTCCTTACGAACGCTATGAAAAACTGACCGAGCCTCTTGCTGTCTACTACCCAACGAGCGAGGAAAGCCGCGCTCGTTGGGTTCTTACCACAATTGAGAAGGCAGGAAATCTATTAACGTCGTTGCTTGCGCGACCATTGCCAGAACTACAGATTTTGTTGACTACCGACGCGGATTGGTCGCTTGCCCCGCGTGATGAAGAGGAAGAGGCTGGGGCTTTACAACCCTACTGGACTGCCGCTACCACGCCGCCTAGTCTCGTGATTCCAACCTCCCTTGATGCTATCTGGGGGAAGTCAACACAGGAAAAGCTGGCCTTTCTTTTGTATCATGAAATTGTGCTGGCCTTTCTTGAGGATGACCCACGTCCCTGGCCGGATAACTACCCCTTGTGGGCGGATGAGTGGCAGCTAAAATTCGCCGCGCTTTGGCTTTCTCAACGCCTTAATGGTGTGCAGGGAGTCGTCAATAAAGACTTACATGAGCAATTCGTCGACATATTTGAGCCGGAGCCAGATGGCAAAACACCTGTAACTGTTCGCGGCTTTGACTGGTATGACGACACAACATTGGACGATTACTTAGAATACGAACTCTTGCTGGAACAGTTTGCCGCTGATTTACTCGCGCGGTACGAACCAGAAATACTGCCTCGTTTTCTCGCTTTATATCGCGTGGAACGAGAAACACTGTACAGCGATGACGTAACAACTATGCTTGCCTCAGTTCTTGGCTCAAATGAAACCGACTGGCTTGAAAACCTCGTCTATTTCTAGCTTAATTCTCAATAACAACACCCTCATCGCTCCGCGATGAGGGTGTTGTTATTGAGAATTTCTCTTATCCTTTTACGGCAGAGCCGACCGCACCTTCAATGAAGTAGCGTTGGAAGATGAAGAACAGAACAAGCACCGGAATTGCGTTAAACATTGACCCTGCGATGAGCAACGCATACTCGGTGTAGTGAGCACTCTTAAACTGAAAGAGACCTACCGGCAACGTATACATATCGTTGCTGTTCAATACTAGTAGAGACCAGAGGAAGTCGTTCCATGCTCCCTGGAAACTTAGGATGGTGACAGCAGTCAACGCGGGTTTTACCAGAGGAAGAATGATCTGATAAAAGGTGCGCCAACGTGAGGCACCATCGATACGTGCCGACTCCTCTAACTCTTTGGGAAGACCTTTCATGAACTGCACCATTAGGAAGACTGAAAATGGCTGCACCATTAATGGTATAATCAGTGCCCAGTAGGTGTTGATGAGGTGAAAACTGTTCATGACAAGAAACTTCGGAATGATAGTAACAGGAGTAGGAATCATCATAACCGCCAGTGTGATGCCGAAGAGGAGATTCTTGGCCGGCTACTCCATGCGCGAAAGCGCGTATCCAGCCATTGCAGAGAAAAGCACGTTTAGGAGCGCGACAGAAACCGCAAAGACAAGCGAGTTGAATAGATAACGTGTAAATGCACCGCCCTTTAACAACTCAGCGTAGTTCGCAAGCGTTGCGTGAACGGGAAACAGCGTTGGTGGAAACGCGAGTACCTCTTGTTCAGGTTTGAACGACGACAGAATCGAGTAAATGAATGGTCCAAGCGATGTGAACGTAAAGAAAAGCAACAGTGCGTAAAGCACGATATTCATAGGACGGAAAAATCTTCTTTGTGGACGATCCGCTTCGGCTCTCGCAGCAGCCTGTGTACTTGCTTGCGTCTGTGCAGATGCTTGTGCCATGCTCGTTCTCCTTCTAGTTTTTTACATCAATCAGACGACGCTGAATAAGTGTAAACGCGAAAATGACGATAAAGAGGATCACGGACATAGCCGATGCATATCCGAACTGGTTATCGGTAAACGCCTTGTTATAAATCTCAAGCAGAGGTGTCAACGTCGACTTAAGTGGACCACCGTTGCCGCCCTGTGACATGAATTTGGCTTGGTCAAACATCTGGAAGGCACCAATTGTACCAAGTGCCACAACGAGAAAGATCGCTGGTCGAAGCAATGGCAGAGTTATATTCCAGAAGGCGCGAATACGATCTGCTCCGTCCACCTCAGCAGCTTCAAGCAATTCGGTTGGAATATCTTGTAATGCTGCGAGAAAGTAGATCATAAACGTTGCTGAGGTCGTCCAGATGTTGAGAATCATCAGTGCGGGTAAAGCGAAAGTTGGGTCTTCCAACCAGTGTGGTCCAGGAATGCCAATGAGAGAGAGCAAATAGTTGATGCCTCCCTGCGGCGTGTAGAGCCAGAGAAAGATGAGTGAAACGGCAACTGAAGATGTGACTGCAGGTAGGTAAAATGCTGTGCGGAAGAAGCCCTTCAGGTACTTCACATTATGAAGTAATACCGCTAGTAGTAGAGCAAATGCTGTTTCTCCAATCACCACAAAAAAGGTGTATCTGGTGATATTCCACATCGAAATCCAGAAGTCGCTTTCACTCGCGTACGCAAGTTGAGAAAACAACTTCTGATAATAGGCAAAACCTACAAACTCCGGCGTAGTGAAGCCAATATCGATTTTAAACAGGCTAAGCCCAACACCGTAGACCGCAACAAACAGTGTAAAAATGCCTAGAATAACGATGTAAGGTGCCAGGAAAAGATACGCTGCTAGTGTCTCGCCAGGACGCGTCGTATTACCTGTACCTCGTCGGAGTTGTCTTCTGCCTCCCGGTGTAAGTGGTGGAGCGGAGGCAACGGATTTAGGTTGAGATGCCATAAAGCTCTCCTTGCTTTCTTTAAACAACCGTTGTTTGTTTTTGTTGCATCCAAGAGGTGCAACAAGATGTAAGATGCTTTGTCCACTGAACTCCACTCCTGCCTCTCATCTATTGAGGAAGAGAGACAGGAGTTCATTGTAGAGCTATCCATCATCACTATGTTTTCACACATTTAAGAGCGTGATGGACCTATACTCCTAGCTCGTTATTGACCTGACTTGCAGCATCGTTAAGCGCAGCCGTAGAGTCTGCCTTATTCAGCAGTACCTTCTCAATGGCGTCGCCGATCTTCGTGTGAATCACATCATCATGTGGCCCAAAGCTATCAGCGTAGCCATACTGTGCTGCGTCGAACATCACCTTTACACCAGGATTACTAGCAAAGTAGGAGTCATTGGCAAGACTCTTAATGGATGGCAACGCGAAACCGGCATGTAACTGACTGGACTGCACATCTGTTCCCGTCATGTACTTGATAAGCTGCCATGCAGCTTCCGGGTGTTTTGTCGCTCCATATGCACCCCATGCATTTGTATAGATGAGGTCGGCACGCTTTCCTGTTTTGGGATTTGTTGGTACAGGAGCAATATCATATTGAACGTTTGGATAGGTTTGCTTCAAGTAGGGAATGAGCCAGCCACCCTCAAGTGCCATCGCTGCTCTCTCCTTACCAAATGCTTCACCAGGCCAGCCCGCACTCACATTTGTTGGAATGACAGATGAACCATCCTTTTGGAAGCCTGTGTAGAAATTCATGGCGTCGATGCCAGCTTGATTGTTAAATGCCGACTGTGAACCGTCCTTGTTGAGCACAGAGCCACCGGCAGCGAATAAGAACGCACCCCAGCGTGAAGGATCAGGATTCAACGTAATCCCATATTGTGCTGTCGAGGCCGAACCTGCCTTTGTCAGCTTTTTAGCTGTCGCACGCATATCATCCCATGTCCAGTTTGCAGAGGGGAACGGTACACCGGCTGCTTGAAACATCTTCTTGTTATAGAAAACGCCTAGAGAGTTCCAGTCTTTAGGAAGACCATAGACATTTCCACTTTTACATGTGAATGGCGTGAGCAGTGAGGAGTAAAAGGTGTCAGCCTTTACGTTGTCCTTCGCCATGTACGGAGAAAGATTCAAGAGTTTGCCTGACGTGGTGTACTGACTGCCCATCTGAGGATTGACATAGAACACGTCGGCAACGTTTCCACTTGCAATGTTGGCTCGCATCTTTGTAGGATAATCACCAGGAATAGGTGCCCAGTTCACCTTAATGTTTGGATGTGCCGCCGAAAACTTGCTCAAATTGCTCTGTACAAGAGCATCCTCTGCAGGAGTAGACGTAAAGCCGGATACTGTCAGCGTAATGTTGCCACTTTCTGCAGCCGCCGCTGAGGTATTTGTGCTACTAGGACAAGCGATGTAATTATTGCCTCCTGCAAGGCCCTGTGTGGCATTTCCACCACCGCCACTGCTCGTACCTGTGTCACTGCTACCACCACAAGCACTAAGTGCAAGCACGAAAAGAAGAAGTAAGGGGACAAATGGGGCTAGAAGCCGTCTCATAACAAACCTCCTGATTGCGAATCGACAATGAGACACAACGATGGTTGCTGATTGTAGCCGGAGCAAATAAGTAAAAATATCTCTCCACGCTACTCGTGAGGTAGGATACAAAGTGTAATGAATTGCTCTCAGGTCTCGCTCTCTCTCCGTTGAGAACTCTACACAGTTTCGCAATTCATGACTTCCCACGCAACACACTACAATAACATATACGACACTTACGAGTAAAAACACACCAAATGCTCTAAAAAGTGTTCGCTTGTGTACTATACGCATTAGAGAGGCAAAGCTAATACAGAAATCTATCGTTCTTGAAAAGGTTTCCATATTAAGAACTATGAAACTGTCCTACAAAGTATATGGATTGAATGAAGCCGATACGAGGAGTATAATGTACCCATATTGTAGAAGATAGAGGTACCTCATGTCAAATAATACTTTGAGGTTAGATAATGCTGAAATTCAAACTCGCCTAAAAACTCTCAATAACTGGAAGGCTAGTAGAGGAAGATTTTGAGTATGTTCAAGCGTATTGCGATCATTGGCTTAGGACTTATCGGTGGGTCTATTGGACTTGCGCTCCATCATGCAAAAGCAGTGTGCGAAATTGCTGGCTATGATATGACTGAAGAGACACGGCGGCGTGCCTATGCAGTTGGAGCGGTAGATTCGTTATGCAATACAGTATTAGATGCCGTGCAAGATGCGGAACTTGTTGTGCTTGCTACTCCAGTTGGCGCAATGCAGCAACTCCTTAAAGATATTGGAGCTTTTGTCGCGCCAGGCACGGTAGTGACAGACGTTGCAAGTACTAAGGCTCAGATCGTTTCGTGGGCCGAAGAGTATCTACCCTCCTCCGTTCCATTTATTGGTGGTCATCCAATGGCGGGCAAAGAGCTAAGTGGAGTAGAGGTGGCCGATGCACGTTTATTTCAAAATTGTATATATTGTCTTACACCAACACAGAGAACACAACCAGTAGCATTACAGAAGGTTGTTGCTTTTGTTGAGATATTGAATGCTCATATTCAGTATTTGGAGCCAGAAGAGCACGACAAACAGGTTGCAAGCGTAAGTCACCTTCCATTTATTGCGTCCGTTGCTCTAATGAATACTGTCACTCAAGATGCTCAGTGGTGCGATGCTGCTTTTCTTGCTGCCAATGGTTTTCGTGATGTGTCTCGGTTAGCAGGTGGTAGCCCTGAAATGTACCGCGATATCTGCTTAACAAATGGGCCTGCTCTCGTTGCACAACTTGATGCATATATTGCGTCGATTCAAGTACTTCGTGAAAGCATACAATTTCAGGACAAATCTATGCTCTATAGAATATTTTCTGAGGCGCGACAAGAGCGTCTGCGGTGGCTAGCATTAAAAGACATAGCAGACTCCCAAATTCATAATAATAGCCTTGACAAATAACGAAAGTTATGGCATACTATGCAGGTCCCAGTAAGAACAACCACATTTCTTTAATCATGTGCTCCTGTCTCTGAGACTATCGCATGCCACGCTAATGTGGCTCCTCAAAGGAACTCTTCTTCCTAGAGCAAAACAACCGCATCGCGGTCTCTTGTGGTCTTTTTGACTGGAAGAGAACGGATGTAGATGTGTTGTGCTTCTATGAAAGCAGGAAAGTAAGAAGTTTTAAGAGACAAGCAAAATTCGCAAGAAAAAGGCTTGACAAAACACTAGCGATATGCGATACTACATTTACGGCATGTGATGAGCGAAAAGCTCGCCATGACTGACAAAGTACCTTGACAATTGAAGAGTGGAAAAAAGCACAGAACAAAGAGAGCTAAAGA
>CAXTUE010000019.1:0-18302 GCA_964247355.1 uncultured Ktedonobacteraceae bacterium
GTATTTGCAGATAGTGCGGCTTCTGAAAAGAAAACATGAGCGTCGCGCCAGCGATAAGGCCGCCGCTATCCTGTACGCTTACCTGAAAATCAATGCCTTTAGGAAAGGTTTCGGTTGCCGTTTGAGCAGTAACCGTGATTGGCTTGGTAGCAGCTGAGGCAGAGGCTAAAGAAAGCACAGGGGAGAGTATACTAGCACAAAAAAACGCAACCGCTAGCCGCAACAGATATCCGCGCCAGAAAAGCATTGCAGAGGTTCCTCCCAACAGTACAATATGCACGCCTCGTATTGTACACGATATGGCAAGGCACGACCAGTAGGGACAGCATTCATCACGTCCGTAGGGACAGCATTCATCACGTCCGCCAAACGATGATTAATAGTGTATGACATAGCACAGTAACCCGAATGGGTCAGTTGGTTAAGGTGTTTCATCTTGCTCGTTGAGATAGGTAAGATAAAGCAGAGATGTGGCTTGATAGCTATGTTTGATGTGGAAGTGAACATATGGAGGAGAGGATATAGAATAGGGCATGTGCGAGGCTAGTAAGCTGAGTTATCTCAGTGCTACTAAAAACTCGCGCAATAACTCGTTCTTTTAAATAGCTATATGAGATGCGCGGGGATGCGGAGTGGAACGTTTATGAAATACAACGCATGCTATTTGAGGAAGAACTATTATGAGTAATAATTGGAGAGCTGAAGACAATTCGGTTTTTGAACACAGCACATCGCGTTCGGGCCATCTTTTGCGTGAACACCGGCGTCGCACACAGCAGTTAAAAGAACAACAGGGTCCGCAAGGGCAAAACTTCCCTGAGCAACTCCCTCCTGTGTTTCAAAACCAGTATTCTCCAGTAACTCAGAATTATGGTCAACAACCTGGCTACCCTCAGTATTCTCCGGTAGCCCAGAACTATAATCAACAGCCTCCACAGCACTCTATACAAAATACACCCCCGGTTGCTCCAAATCAGCAGGTTCAGCACAACTGGGCAGCAAATGCGATGCAGAAAGTGCGTCAGTGGTCGGGCAAGATGGCGGCACAGAATTATGGACGGCCCGCGCCACCAATGGTCCTCCGACACCCACCACAGACACAAATTCCGGGAACCCCTCTGCCGCTGAAGAGTAAGCGCTGGAAACGCTCACGCACGATGCGTGTCGCGATGCAGATGCGTCATCGTCGCTCTCGCTGGCAGAGTCAGTCACCTATCGGAGGACGCATTGGCACCGGTATTTTCCTGGCGATCATGCTACTATTCTTTATTCTTACGTCTTCAACAAGTGCCTACGCCTATGGCTACTATCAGAGCCAGTTGCCCCGTGTGCAAGGGCTTGCGAACCAGCACGTAGAGCAGACAACACGCATGTATGATCGCAATGGCGTTTTGCTGGGCGACCTCTTTAATCCCGATGGTGTTGGGCGACGTACTCCTGTACAGTATAAAGACATTCCAAAAGTTATGCAGGACGCGATGATCGCGGCGGAAGACAAGACGTTCTGGACCAATTCAGGTGTAGACCCACAGGGCATTCTTCGCGCAGGTACATCCTTTCTCCAGCATAACTCCGTTCAGGGCGGCGGTAGTACCCTGACACAACAATTGATCAAAAACATGACCGGCGAAAAAGATCAGACAATCAACCGTAAGTTGCCAGAGGCCGCTCTTGCTATCGGTTTGACACAGCAATATCCAAAATGGAAAATTATGGAGATGTATTTTAACGTCTCCCCATTTGGTACACTTGATCTCGGCGTAGAGGCGGCGGCGGAAGAATACTTTGGTTTGCAACGCGTCTGCAACTCTGGGAATTTTCAGTGTACTCCTGGTATCACAAAGCTTGAGTATGACGCAAATGGAAAGCTAAATTCTGTCCTGGGACTTGCCCGTGCTTCTCTACTGGCAGGAATGCCACAAAGTCCTGTCTCCTATGATCCAACAAACGGTAAAACAGCCAAACAACTCGCGCTCATCCGGCAAGATGAAGTGCTACACAATATGCTCACTATAGGGATGTCGGTGGATGGGCAACCTATTACCGAAAAGATGGTTCAGCAGGCCGAGAGTTTGACCGCGAAGATGACGTTCACTCGCTATTCGCAAAAAATTAAAGACCCGCAATTTTTTCAATGGGTGACACAGCAGCTTGAGATAAAACTAGGACATGGCGATGAAAACGCAGGGATGATCGCTCTGTATACAGGCGGTTTTAACATCCGTACAACGATAGACGTAAACCTTGAAAGCTATGTTGAAAGTGCCATAAATCGTCATCTGAATCAAGTCGAGTATCAACCATTTCCATATGGACATTACGCGATTCTGAGCAGGGACAACAATGTACATAATTCGGCAGCCGTGGTGATGAACGCAAAGACCGGCGAAGTACTGGCAATGGATGGTAGTGCGGATGGCAGTCAATTCAACTCCGCCACAGAAGCGTATCGTTCCCCCGGCTCGACGTGGAAACCTATAGTATACACAACGGCCTTCGAGATGGGCATGTACCCAGGCACAGTGTTGCCGGACGTAAAGACATATTTTCCTAATGCAGATACTACCGATGCCAAAAATGCGTATGTACCACCCGACTACGGCGGAGTTTATGCAGGTGGCAATAACACTATTCAAGTCGCAACCGCGAACTCACGCAACGTTCCCGCCGTAAAAGCTTTACAGTTCGCGGGCATAGAAAATGTCGCTAATACAGCACGGCGTTTCGGTATCACAGCTCTGGACGAAGATATAGCAATTAAGAACAAGACGCAGGGTACACACATCAAAACAGTGACCGATTATAACCAGCTTTCCTTCGGACTTGGCTCTATGGGCGTCCCATTGATCCAGATGACGGGTGCTTATCAAGTGTTCGCGAATCAGGGCTTACGCGTACCTCCACAGAGTATTCTCGATATCTGGGACAACTATGGACATAATCTGTACCACTATGATCCTAATCGCCCGCAGACTATTCGCGTGATCTCACCACAAGTTGCCTATCTGATGACTTCAGTACTCACCGATGAAAACTCACGCGCCGCCGAGTTTGGCAACGATCATATCCTGTCATTCAATGATTGGGACCCAACGTACACCGTGCATCAGGTCGCTGCGAAAACGGGTACAACCGACAACTTCACTGATAACTGGACGATGGGCTACACACCTAATGTAGTAGTTGGCGTTTGGTCTGGCAACTCAGACAATACTCCACTTATCAACAGTGTCGGAGTCACAGGTGCCGCACCAATCTGGCATAGCATTATAGAACGTGTCAGTGGAAAAGCGTGTGATCCTAATGACCCACAATGGGATAGTGTGCCATGCGGTTCGTTCAATTCCACACCCTACAACTTTACGCAAGGCACCTTTGATGTCCCTACAGGCGTTCATCAAGCCTCGACATCGAGCTATGATGGCTTGAAGGGCGGGGGTAACTACAACTGGATGCTTGACGGCGAGGACCCAACTATTTATGGTGTTACGCAAGGGAACGGTGGCAATGGTGGGAACGGCGGCAATGGCGGCAATGGTGGAAAAAATGGTGGCCAACCTAATTATTGATATGTTTCTCGTGTAGGGGTCTCATTCATGACACCTAGCCCTCGCACAATCTTACATGCGCAAGGGCTGGCATCATGAATGGGACCCCTACTTGACAATCTACCTCTTTGAGTGCTATTCTGTATTTGCAGTCTCATGGTTAGACTGCTAGCAGTTGAATTTGACAAACGTTGTATCATTTTGCTAAAGTTATTTTAGCAAGGAGGACAACGGGAGACGGCACGAGGTATATTCGATGACACCGTTAAGCCCGCGTAAGCAACAGGTCTTGCGTGCCCTGGTTCAAGAGTACATTCATACGGCCACTCCTATTGCGTCTGACACCCTGGTACGAAAATACGAGCTACCGTTCAGTTCCGCAACGGTACGGCACGAATTGGCTGGTCTGGAAGAGGCGCATCTTATCTTCCAGCCCCATACATCGGCGGGACGCGTACCTACAGACCTGGGATATCGCTACTTTGTCGAACATCTCATGGGTGAATCGGCATTGTCGCTGGATGAGCAACGCCTTATCCGCCACCAGTTCTATCAGGTACAGGATCAATTAGACCAGTGGGTGCGGCTCACCGCGTCGGTGATGGCACGACTACTTCATAGCGCAGCCGTCATGACACAACCTCGTTCTGCAGAAGGACGGCTGAAACACTTTGAGGTGTTGTCAGTCACAGAACTATCCGCCTACGTGGTACTGGTTCTAATGGATGGCACGGTGAAACAGCAACGCTTGTTGCTCGACTCACCGATTCAGCAGGAAGAGCTAAGCACAATAGCCACTCGTCTTAACAAACTATTGCAGAACAAAAACGCGATTGAGATAGATGCCCTACTCAGGCAACAAGAGCTTACAGTTGTCGAGCGGTTGATTGGTAACAGTATCACGCATATCCTACAGCAACACGGCGACATACTGGGCGACGTGTTCTATCGCGAAGGCGTGGTCAACATTCTTGAGCAGCCTGAGTACAGTCGTATGGGACCCGAAGAGGAACGCAGCGAACGCGTGCGCAAGGTGATGGAGGTGCTGGAACAAAACCGCTTCCTGCCCGTTCTGGCTGAACATCTTCGCGCCTCTGATGGGGTACAGGTCATTATCGGCGGCGAGAACCAGTGGGACGACATGAAGGACGTGAGTATGGTTGTCGCACGCTATGGGCAAGAGGGCAAGATAGGTGGCTTGCTCGGCGTCATCGGCCCTACCCGCATGCAATATGGACGTGCCATAGCCGTTGTACGTTACATGGCTCAGGTCATGAACGAACTGCTTGCCGAGATGTACGGGTATGAAAACGAATAATATTCCAACACTGGTCCCTATAGGGAATACAAACACATAAACAGATGTTTATGTCTATAGATACTAATCATTCAAACTCTTTGTTTGGAGCTTACAACACTCCAATAAATACATATACTATCAGGAGGAAATCATGCCAAAGGTTATTGGTATTGATCTAGGAACCACAAACTCGTGTGTTGCGGTAATGGAAGGCGGCGAGCCAGTCGTTATCCCAAATGCTGAGGGAGCGCGTACTACCCCTTCAATCGTCGCTATCAATAAAAGTGGTGAGCGTCTCGTTGGTGAGGTCGCCAAGCGTCAGGCCATCACTAACCCTGAAAACACTGTCTCGTCCATCAAGCGTTTCATGGGGCGCAAATACGAGGAAACCGACGTGGACCGCGACAAGCGTCTCATGCCCTACAAGGTTGTTCGTGCCAAAAACGGCGACGCATGGGTTGAGATTCAAGGTAAGACATATAGCCCACCCGAAATCTCTGCCATGATTCTGCAGAAGCTCAAGGCCGACGCAGAGGCCTACCTCGGCGAACGCGTTACCCAGGCCGTCATCACCGTTCCCGCGTACTTTAACGACGCCCAGCGTCAAGCCACAAAGGATGCTGGACAGATTGCGGGTCTCGAAGTGTTGCGTATCATCAATGAGCCAACCGCCGCCTCTCTCGCGTACGGTCTCGACAAGAAAAAGGATGAGAAGATCGCTGTGTACGACCTCGGTGGTGGTACATTCGATATCTCCAACCTGGAACTCGGCGATGGCGTCTTCGAGGTGAAGAGCACCAATGGTGACACACATCTCGGTGGTGACGACTTCGACCAGCGCGTCATCAACTGGCTTGCCGACGAGTTCCGCAAGGAGCAGGGCATTGACCTGCGCTCCGACCGCATGGCCCTCCAACGCTTGAAGGAAGCTGCTGAGAAAGCTAAGAAAGAGCTTTCTAGCTCGATGTCCACAGAAGTCAACCTGCCCTTCATCACAGCCGATGCCAGTGGTCCAAAGCACTTGACGATGACACTGACACGCGCGAAACTTGAGCAGTTGACCGAGGACCTTGTGGAGCGTTCACGCGGCCCTGTTATGAAAGCTCTTGCCGACGCTAGCTTGCGCCCCGGCGAGATCGACGAGGTAGTACTGGTCGGTGGTCAGACCCGTATGCCAGCCGTACAGAACATGGTCAAGCGCATCTTTGACCGCGAGCCAAACCGTGGCGTGAACCCGGACGAAGTGGTGGCAATCGGTGCCGCGATCCAGGCTGGTGTGCTCACAGGTGATGTGAAGGATGTGCTCCTGCTCGACGTGACTCCCCTCTCGCTCGGTATCGAGACGATGGGCGGCGTTTCGACCAAGCTGATCGAGCGCAACACGACCATTCCAACTCAGAAGAGTCAGGTGTTCTCGACCGCTAGCGACAACCAGCCAAGCGTGGAGATCAACGTGCTACAGGGTGAGCGCGAGTTCGCGAAGGACAACCGTTCGCTCGGTACCTTCATCCTCGACGGCATTCCACCTGCACCACGCGGCGTACCACAGGTTGAAGTTACATTTGACATCGACGCCAACGGTATTCTCAACGTCTCGGCACGTGATCGCGGCACCGGTCGTGAGCAGAAAATCACCATCGTCGCTTCGAGCGGCCTCAGTAAGGACCAGATCGACAAGATGGTGCGCGATGCCGAAGCGCATGCAGCCGAGGACAAGAACCGCAAGGAAGAGGTCGAGGAACGCAACCTTGCCGATAGCGCATCCTACCGCGCCGAGAAGAGCATTGCCGAACTTGGCGATAAGATCACTTCTGAGCAGAAGAGCGACCTTGAGTCCAAGATTCAGGACGTACGTTCGGCCCTTTCCACCGACGACGTGAGCCGCATCAAGTCCTCACGTGAGGCACTTGAGCAAGCATTCTACAAGATCAGCGAGTCGATCTATCGCCAGAGTGGTGATGGTGCAGCTACTGGTGCTGACTTCAATGGTGCTGGTCCAACGGATGCCGGTCAAGGTTCTTCCACCAACGATGATACCATCGAAGGCGAATATAAGGAAATGTAGTAATACAGCATATGGTAGAGTACGATGTGTATACAAGTCGTGCTCTACCATATTTGGCTACTTGGGCTATCAGTCTTGCGTATACTCTGCTAATTGATGTAATCTACTCAAAAGAAATTTTGTGCGATTATAGGCAGCAATGTATTCTCATGTGTAGCACGATACCTCTAAAGTCGTGCTGTGTGTACGAAGAAAAAAGGACTTGCGATGGCGACGAATAAACGCGACTATTATGAAGTATTGGGTGTTTCGCGCACCGCAACCGAGGATGAGGTGAAGAAAGCCTTTCGTCGTCTTGCTAAACAGTATCACCCCGACACAAATAAAGAACCCGAAGCGGAGAGCCGCTTCATTGAAATCAACGAAGCCTACGAAGTGCTGAGCGATACACAAAAGCGTTCAGCTTACGACCGCTATGGACATGCCGGTCTCGGTGCAGGTGCAGGTGCGGGTTTCAGCGACTTTGGCAGTTTCACCAATTTCAACGATATCATCGAAACCTTCTTCGCCGGTACTGCTGGCGGTACACAACGCCGCTCGACTACACAACGTGGCGCGGACCTGCGCTACGACCTGACCATCACCTTTGAAGAGGCGGTATTTGGCTGCCAGAAGGAGATTGAACTACCACGCTGGGAAACATGCGGCTCCTGCCGGCCCCGCGGAGCGCAACCAGGTACATCGACCTCACGCTGTCCCTCCTGCCAGGGTACGGGCGAAATTCGTCGTGTGCAGCAGTCAATCTTTGGTCAGTTTGTCAATGTAACCATGTGTGAGCGTTGCCGTGGCGAGGGCAAGATTATTACAACCCCCTGCGAGAAGTGCCGTGGACAGGGGCGTGTACGTAACAACCGTCGCGTGGTGGTCAACATTCCAGCAGGCGTGGATGACGGTATTAACGTGCGTGTGACGGGCGAGGGTGAGGTAAGCGCACGCGGCGGCACACCCGGCAACCTGTACGTCATTCTGACCGTCAAGCCGCACCCATTTTTCAAGCGGCAAGGCAACGACATCGCTTATGAGCTTCCCATCAGCTTCGCGCAGGCCGCGCTTGGCGACGAGGTCGAGGTGCCGACGATTGACAACAAAACAACTCCGCTCAAGATTCCACCCGGAACTCAGAGTGGGCGCTCGTTCCGTCTCAAAGGCATGGGTGTACCCGTCGTGCATAGCAGTGCTCGTGGCGACCAGCATGTGCTGGTCAAGGTTGTGACACCAACCAATATGACGCCAGAACAAAAGCACTTGCTCGAAGAGTTCGCACGCTTAGAGCGCGAACAGTCCGAGCAGAACGACAAAAACATTTTCCGCAATCTCTTCGATAAAACGAAAGATGTATTCCAATAAGCTAGGGCACCCGCTGCCTTCAGCATTCCCCGAATGCGGCTTGGGGAATGCCCCTCCCATAACGGCGTATGGGAGGAGCATTCCCTTGCGGGTGCCCTGGTCTCACCATACCCGTCTTGCAGGCGTCCATACATTCGACAACTATTAGTTTTCTAGCATTATGGGGTAGGAAGCGCATACTCGCTTCCTACCCCATAACTATTCTCTTGTTTTATCGAAGGTGCAAACGAGGCGGCAACCGCTAGATGATCGCTTGCGGTACTGCTAGGCAGACTCTCGCCTTCGGCAACGGCATAACACGTCTCCAGGCGTTCTGCTACCAGAGGGCTGGCAAAGATGAAGTCGATACGGCCCGCAGGTGAAGCCGCCGGACAGGTAAAGCCAAAGTCATGCGGGTGCATGCGTCGATAGCTATCGACATACCCCGCATATTGTAACAACGCAATGGGACCACGTGGAGCATAGAGCGATGCAGCGGCGTCGAACAGGTTGCTAAGCAATGTACTTCTGGGAATAATGCGTAAAAGTGGATTGAGAAAGCGCAGTGGTCCAGGTACGACAAAATTCAGGTATGGATTACCGTCCACAGCACCAACCGAACGATGCTTACTATCTATATTTACGATATAGCGTAACAGGTAGCTGGCCTTGAATGAATCCCCCGGTGCCATCGAATTGAAATCGCCCATCAGCACATGTGGCTTATCCTGCACCGACCTTAAAATGGTCAGTATCTCGCGTATCTCGCGCATCCGAATAGCATTGCCCGCCCAACCATGACTGAATGCCGCCGCCAGATGGATTATGAATACAATAAGCTGCCCCCCGTTCTCCTCTTCCACACATACCTCCAGCAGCGGTCGCGTCAGAATTCCTGGTCGCGCATGTATTTTCTTGTAAACAATCGGAAGCTTGGTAAGAATCGCGGTCTGATAATCGTGGTAGTGTGGCGGCTCACTACCCATAATCAACTGCATGTCTAAAGCGTCAGCAACTTGCTCGATCACGAGTGGACGCTGTGCCACTACTGGATTGATAGCCTCAGCGATGCCTACAATATCTGGTTCAGTCGAGCGAAGAATTGTGGCAATCTGCTGCGTTCGCTGTAGAGTGCCACTCTTGCGCAAGTCGTAGCCGCCCGCGAGAATATTATATGAAGTGATATGTGTCATATGAAAAATGTCCTCTTGTACACAGTGTCTTTCTATCACTATATCAGACGAACCTAGATGCACAAAAGGTACAGCACAAAACAAACGCGAACAGACTCGTGCAATCATGATTGCACGAGTCTGTTCGCGTTTGTTTATGCCTCAGCACCCTCGACATGCCTCATACCAGCAAGGTGTGCCGTCTCGTTGAACCGTGCAAGAATCACACGCTCACCCTGAAGCCAGAATTCGCTGATGGAGGCATTATCGTGGCGAAATTGCCAGCGACGACGAATATCTAGCTCCAGCAGGTGACACGCGAGCAAGCCGATAAAGCCGCCGTGTGTAGCCCAGACAACGGTTGCGTCAGGATACTGTGTATGCCAGTGTTCAATTGCGCGTGCGATACGTGCATGAACCTGTGTAAGGCTTTCACCTCCATTTGGAATGGCGTAGTGCGTGGCGTCCGTACGCCATTTGCTCTGCGAGTCGGCGAAGAGTGTTGCTATCTCCTCGCTGTTATGCCCTTCCCATTCGCCCATCGCGATCTCGCGCAGGTCGGCATCCTCGTGAATGGGTAGTTCGTGAGCACTCGCGATGGCTTGCGCGGTAGCACGCGCACGTTGCAGGTCAGAGCACACAATCAGGTTAATCTTTTCAGAAGCAAGGTGCTGCCCGACTAACTCGGCCTGACGTTCGCCCACAGGACTGAGCGGAACGTCAGACTGACCAGTAATACGGTGCTGGATATTATAGAGGGTTTCGCCATGACGCACTACAATGAGCCGCAAGAAACCTCCTCGTCAGCAAAAGGCAATCTTGCAATAACAGGAACAGGTTCTGTATATGCATCGTTCTCTCGAAACAGTGCATAGTAGTCTGTAAATGGTCCAAAAGCCTCAAGATGCAACTCGGAGACCGGGGGATACACATGTGGTAGGCGCACCTCAAGCCTATATTCGCGTATCACTGCTCGCAGATGGTGCTTAACACTCCTCGGCAGAAATTTCTCGAATAAGACAAATGCACCAAGACTATCGGCAATCATTTTCTTGATATGCGCATCGTCTTTCTTATCATGAAAGTGTGGACTCTTCGATTGATATTGTTGCAGCATGGCACTCTTCGGCTCGGTCTGCCAGCGCGATGCATGGTAGAGCAAGTCGAGAAATTGAAATGTCTCAACCGAATAGCCAGACGAAAAGCGAATCGTGCTTGCGGTACGTATCGTCATGCCCTGCTCACCCGCGTTTGACGAGATGACAAGATAATTTTCTATACCGAACCAGCTATCGAGCAGAGTCGTGAACAGAGGTGACACAACACGAGTGCATCGTCCAAGTAGTTTGACCTCTGAGTTCGCTTCGCCTAACGCTGGCTTAGAGGACCAGCAAATGCGAATATTGTGTAGATCAGGAATGATGTGCTCCTGTTGATGACACTCATTCAAAACGACCGCATCTGAGGCATAGTCGCGTCCGACGCGAGCCGCCATAAACAACTTGCTCATCGCCATCGTGTATTCCAACAACGCGCTCGGCACGAAGTTGTCGGCGTCGTAATAAATTATCCATTCAGCATCATACAGTTGCGAGGCATATATCGTCCCAATATACATGCCTTCGCCTTTGCCATTGACCACTCTACCATCATCGCCTAGTATTTGCTGTACTCCACAATCCCGCAGGAGTGCAGCCACAAACGCATCTTTTTGATGCACAAGGTACGTCTTTTTATGTTGAGTCAGCCGTTCTTTCAGGCCAAGCTCGATGTTCTCTCTCTCCTCTTCTGGACAATTCGTAACGATAATGATGGGGCTGTTCACAGGAAGGTACCAAAGTACGCCAAGCAATGTCTCAAGACTCTCGCTTTTGTGCGAAATGACAAACGCGGTATGAGACAAAAAGTAGTTCAAATCGTTGAGTTCGTTCACCTCAAGCAGGTGAGAAAAGCGCACTGTATCAATGTTCACGGAGTTAATCCCCTTACAATAATGAGTGGATCAAGCAAGAATGGGCAATGTGCTATCAGGTGTTGTTGGGACGAATTCGGCTGAATTGGAAAAGAGCGAAGCTGCACAGTTCTAGCATTTCCCCTGCCTGTTCCTGGTCAAAACAGAAGGAAACCTACTGAAACAGCATAGAGCGTAAGGTGAGGTAGGTACCTGTATTTACTGCGGTGTAAATACATTGAGAATGCATGACTAAATGTGCATTAGCAGGAGTATTGGACGGCTCATTTTACTTATATAGTGTTTTCTATGCCGTTTCGCGCTAAGCTACATCGTTTCTAACATTCCTGCGACAAGCGTCACTATAAGTATAACGGGCGTACTTTCTCTCTGTCAAAGACTCTGCAAGAAAGTAGGACTTCTATCTACTAAAATTGTGCTTTATGAGCTGCATGACAGGGGTAAGCCACCTTATACAGCTCTCGTGCCGCTCAATATGCTATACTGCTTGCAGATTTACTTTGTCCCCATATGTATACGAAATGTACGGAGAAAAGTTCAATGACCACGAGTGAACAACGTAGCTCACAAAACTCCTCAGATACGACCACTACTGCGCAACAAAAAGTCACGGAACTGCATGCTTTGAAAGCCGTAGCACTGCTTGGTGGCGGTGAACGCCGGATCGAGCAACAACATAAAAAAGGCAAACTGACGGCACGCGAACGGCTCGACCTATTGCTCGATCCGAGCAGTTTCAACGAATTAGATATGTTTGTCACGCATCGCTCAACAGATTTCGGCCTGGACACACAGAGAATTCCCGGTGATGGCGTTGTCACGGGCTATGGACAGATCGACGGACGACTCGTCTATGTGTTCTCGCAGGACTTCACCGTCTTCGGCGGCTCACTTTCCGAAGCACACGCTGAGAAAATCTGTAAGGTGATGGAGATGGCGATGAAGAATGGTGCCCCCATTATCGGTCTCAACGACTCTGGTGGAGCGCGTATTCAGGATGGCGTGGTCAGTCTCGGTGCATACGCCGATATTTTTCTGCGCAACACACTCGCCTCCGGTGTGGTGCCACAAATTTCCGCAGTCATGGGACCGTGTGCAGGTGGTGCAGTCTATTCGCCCGCCATTACCGACTTCATCTTTATGGTTGAAGAAACAAGCCATATGTTTGTGACCGGCCCAAACGTGGTGAAATCCGTGACACACGAGGATGTGACCTTTGAGGAGCTAGGCGGAGCACAAATCCACAATAGCAAGAGCGGAGTCGCACATTTCGCCTGTCCCAGCGAAGCGGACTGCATACGCATGATTCGTCAGCTTATGGCCTATCTGCCCTCTAACAACGTCGATGATCCACCACGCATCGTACCAACTGATACACCAAAACGTGCTGAAGCCGCTCTGGACACCATTATTCCCGACAATCCCAATAAACCCTATGACATGACTACTGTCATCAAATACATCGTTGACGACGGCGATTTTTTTGAGGTTCACGAACATTTCGCGAAAAACATTCTCGTTGGTTTCGCACGTCTCAATGGGCGTTCCATTGGCATAGTCGCGCAGCAGCCCCGCGCACTCGCTGGTGTGCTTGATATCAATTCGTCGGATAAAGCAGCACGCTTTGTGCGCTTCTGCGATTGCTTCAACATTCCCATCATCAGCTTTGTCGATGTCCCCGGCTTCTTGCCCGGCGTCAGCCAGGAACATGGCGGTATCATTCGACACGGCGCGAAACTACTCTACGCCTACTGCGAAGCCACTGTGCCCAAAATCACGGTCATCACGCGTAAAGCTTACGGCGGCGCATACGATGTTATGAGTAGTAAGCACATACGCGGTGACATCAACTACGCATGGCCCACCGCCGAAATCGCCGTCATGGGTCCAGAGGGTGCCGTCAACATTCTGTTTAAGGATGAGATTGAACAGGCCGAGCATCCAGAGCAGCGACGCAAAGAACTCATCACCGAATATACCGAGAAGTTCGCCAATCCCTACATCGCCGCCGGTCGCGGCTACGTCGACGAAATCATCGAGCCAAGCCAGACTCGCAGCAAGCTCATCAACGCCCTCGAAATGCTAAAAAACAAGAGAGACACGAATCCACCGAAGAAGCATGGGAACATTCCTCTATAATCCTGAACACAAAAATGGTATATATGAAGTGGTAGCAATGCTGCCACTTCATATATACCATTTTTGTGTTCAGGATTATATTTACCCCTTTAAACCCGTTTGCTTGAAGCCTTCGGCTATATAGCGTTGTAGTATAAAAAATACTATTACTAATGGCAGAATGGCGATAGCCGAACCAATGAACAACTCGTGCAGATTGAGCACCTGCGCATTCAGGAAGTTCGAGAGTACCACCTGTACAGTGTAGACCGATGGGTCTTGTCCCACCACTAGCGGCCACAAGAAGGAGTTCCAGCTCTGGATAAAGGCAATGACGCCCAGCGAGGCGATAATAGAGTACGAGTTTGGTATGACGATGCGCCAGAAGACACCCCATTGTCCCAGTCCATCGACGCGGCCAGCCTCTTCTAACTCATGTGGAAACCCCAAGAAGAATTGGCGGAACAAAAAGGTTGTAAAGCCACTGAACAAGAAGGGTACGATGATACCCTGCAATGAACTAACCCAGCCGAGGTAGGAGATCAGCACATATGTCGGGACGAATGTTACAGTGCTAGGAATCATTAGTGTCACAATGATCGCATAAAATACGACGTTCGACCAGCGATAAGGGATGCGAGCAAGGCCGTAGCCAGCGAGACAACAAAAGAAGAGTTGTCCCACCGTCTGCAGTACCGCAATCACCGCGGAGTTAAACATTCCCTGTGCGAACGGTACGCTGATATCGTCGAATAGTTCCTGGAGGTTCTCGAAATGGAGCGCGCTAGGAAAGAAGGTCCAGTGTAACGCTGTAATCTCTTGATCAGTGGCGAGGCCGTTTCTAACGATCAAGTAAAACGGTATGAGAAAGAGGATCGCCAAGACTATCAATAACACATATTGCAAGATAGTACCAAGAACGTTCCTGCTTGATAAACTTCTCTTACGACGTGGTTGAGTTGATTGAGAAACAATAGATGCCATAAAAATCCCCTTTCTTAATCAGCTTTACCAAAGCCAAAGATACGCCCCTGAAGCAGAGAAATGATGACAATGATGAGCGTGAGAATCATTGCACCGGCACTACCACGCCCATAGTCTTGATTGCTTAGAGCTACGGTGTAGAGGTAGACAAGTGGTGGACGAGCGAGAATCTGGTTGCCACCAGTCATGATATTGAAAAACTCATCAAAAGCCTGAAAGCCATAGATGATACATAACAGCAAAACCGCAATCGAGGTATTGCGTAAGAGTGGAAGCGTGATGTAGCGAAAGGTTGTCCAGCCTTTTTTAGCACCATCGACAAAGGAGGCCTCGTATAGCTCACGCGGAATTTCCTGTAAACCCGCGATAAAGATAATCATGAAGACGCCTAGTTGTAGCCATAATCGCACCGTTACCAGCACTAACCAGTACCACGGAGGATTGGTACTTGACACCCAGGAGATAGGCGCAACACCAAAGAGGGCAGTAATGGAATTAACCAAGCCGTATGGCAAACCCGCAAAAACGCTCATCTTCCATACAAGTGAAGCTACGACATACGAGCATGCCGTTGGCAAAAAGAAGACCGAGCGGAAGAAGCCTCGTGCTACACGAATACTGTTGACCAACACTGCTAGTCCCAAGGCTCCTAGCAGTGTTGTAGGCACAATAAAAACGGTGAAGATGGTAAAGGTGATCAATGAGCCTGTAAACGATTTATCCTGCAGCATTGCCGCATAGTTTTGTAGACCAATAAACTCGCTCGGCGTGATCGTCGCACGGGCGTTGTAAAAGCTGAGTATGATACTCCAAATGATTGGTACATAAACAAATATAAGCAGGCCAAGTGTCAGAGGACCGACAAAACTCCAGAACATCAGTGCTGTTCTGAACGACTTCTGACGTACTCTGTTGACCGCCTGTTGCTTTTCCGCCGCCGAAGCCAGCGTCTCTGTTGGTGAGACAAGACTTGAAGACTTCATAGATACTCCTCCCGATCCTTCATAAAAGACAATTGGACATCCACTCTGTAGATACTACGAGCGGATGTCCAACGTTTCTAGTGATATTTTCTGCTTACATGTCAAATCACTCTTAGCTGAGGAGTCGCGTCAGTTCGGCCTGACACTTCTGAGCTGCGTTGTGGACCTCGCTCTTCGCATTTGCTTTGTTTTTGAGAACATTGCTGAATGCATCGCGCAAGGCGTTGTCCATCGTGGCGTCCCACGTTGGCGGCACAGCATGACCATACTTGTTCAGGTATTCCACCGCCTGAGCAGCAGGACCGCTCTGAAGCTTTGTAGTCTTTTGTGTTGTGCTGATACGTGGCGGCACATGGAAACCATAGCCGACGCACCAATCAGTCTGAATATTGGCACTGTCAATCCACAAGTATTTAACATATTGCTTAGCGGCATCAATGTTCTTGCTCTTACCATAGACCATCTGTGACCAGCCACCGAAGAAGGTCGAAGGTTGCGTCGAATTATCCAGCGCAGGCCACGGCACAACGCCGAAATCATCGCCAAGTGCTTTGGTGATTCCTGGCATCGCCCAGAGGCCGCACCACTGCATTGCCGCCAGACCCTGTGTGAATGCGGATGGGTCCCACCAGAATGTCGGTGCATCGATGAGCAGTGCACCACTACTGTTTAGCTCACGAATCTTCTCGTATGCATTAGCGGTGCCATCCACATCAAAGACGATCTTGTCATTCTGGATGAAGTCAGCACCCGCTGCCCAGGGAGCGACTTGATAGAGAGGATCGACACCGCCATCCTGACCAATGTACAATCCCTTGATGGTGCTAGTGGTAAGCTTTTTTGCGGCAGCAATCAATTCATCCATAGTGGTAGGCGGTTGCACATTGGCTTTTTGTAGCAGACTCTTACGGTAGTACAACAACCCCATGTCATTAATCATCTTGATGGCGTAAACCTTGTTATTGATGGTAAGCGGCTTGAGAGCTGTAGGATTGAAGTCGGTTTTTACGTCCGCGATAATGTCGTCGAGTGGAGCAATAAGGCCAGCTTTTACCTGGTCAAGTGAAGGATATTGTAGTTCAAATACATCAGGTGCATTAGAACCAAGCAGTGCTGCGTTGACTTTGTTAGGATACTCATTACCAGTACCCGGCACCCAACTCACTTTGACGTTTGCCTTTGTGTACTCTTTCGCATAGCGCAAAACAGCTTGTTGTGTGCCTGCCTCACCATACTGATGATACCACTGCGTCAATGAAACATTACTGCTGCCGCCACTTCCACCACTTCCACCACTACTACCACCGCAAGCAGCCAACAATGCAGCACTACTAACACCTGCTGCTGCAAGACGCATGAATTCGCGACGTGGCAGTTTGAAGCTTGCACTGGTTAACTCATCTACCACTCGCTGATATTCGTTGTCCATAAATAAATTCTCCCTGTCTTTGATGCAACAATGCATCAACTCACTGGTGATGAAGCCATTATGCTCCATCTACATCGTTGAAGAGATACCTAACAGTTCTTCGCATATGCGAAAATTAGGACACAACATTCTCTCTGTTAGTTACGTCACTGTACTAGGGAAACGCTTCCCTATATAAAGAGAGTAAGTGCATTAGTTATACGTACTCTTAATTGTACTTTCTCACACAGAACTATGTTTTAGTAGGATGAATACTGTGTAGAAAACCAGTTGCAGGAATAAAATTTCAGTTTTTATAGATAACAGGGAAGCGGTTTACTACTGTAGTTATAACCGATGCATACAAACTTGTCAATACGTTTAGCTTTTGCAAAGCATGAGCTACTTGACAGAGTAGAAAGGCCGATGTATAAAGAGGAAACCGCTTCCCTAGCGTGTAGAAATGTGTAGTCATAACAGGCTTGGAAGGAAATGAGCCGTGGCAACTATCTATGACGTGGCTCGATTAGCAAGAGTGTCAACAACGACAGTCTCGAAGGTGCTCTCCAATACACCTTATGTCAGTGAGAAGACACGACAACGCGTGTTGGATGCCATGCGTGATCTACACTACTCGCCAAGCTTAGCTGCCCGTGGTCTCACGAATAATCACACCTATGTGCTGGGACTTATTATACCCCACGACCCTGATTATTCGTTTAGAGACCCATTTTTGCTCGAGGTCATTCGTGGTGTCGAAGGTATTGCGAGCAGTAACGATTACAATGTCTTACTCTCTATGTCCAAGAAATCTTCGCAACGCACCACTTACGACCGTTTTCTCCGCATGGGATATGTCGATGGCGTGATTACAGTTGAAACACTTCAAGGCGAACTCGATGAGCAAGAGCTTGCAGCAAGTGGTATACCACGCGTCTCGGCAGGCTATAGAGAGGATATGCAGCCTTTCAACTCCGTGTTTTGTGATGATCGACAAGGTGGCTATCTTGTCACAAAGCACTTACTAGAGCTAGGGCATCGGCGGATTGGTGTCATCAGTGGGCCAGCGAACTTTATTGGCGCGATGGATGGACGTTTACAGGGTGCCTGTGATGCTTTAACAGAGTACGGGCTAACGCTTGACCCAGACCTACTCACGTACGGCGATTTTTCGATTGAAAGTGGCTCTCGTGCGGTTGAGCCATTGTTGAGATATGTCCGTCGCCCGACAGCTATTTTTGCTATGAATGATCGTATGGCACTTGGAGTAATTAGTAAAGCCAAAGAAGTGGGATTACATGTTCCTAGAGACCTCTCAGTTGTAGGTTTTGACGATATTCCATTAACATCTGTCATAGACCCACCACTCACTACCATTCGCCAATTTCCAGCCGAGTTAGGCAAGATCGCAACACAACGTTTACTG
>CAXTUE010000020.1:0-11459 GCA_964247355.1 uncultured Ktedonobacteraceae bacterium
CAATAAGTGGGGCATGCTGCTCACAGAAGCGAAAACTGCGGCCTCCAGGCAACAACTGTGCATATGCTGCTGGCTCCCCACACGTATCGCAACGCCCAACATGCGTTTTTACGGCCTTCATGCTCTAAGTCTCCTTATTCAGATATCTATATTTATGGGCAATCTATACCCGTGACAGTAGTACTTGCTATACTCTTATTCTACCACAATTTTACTAGATTACTGACAAGCTCTTGCTCAAATTGAGTATAAATGAGATAATGGCGCGGGAAACAGAGCAGGAGACGAACAAATAGTGAACAAGGACAACAGAACACGGGCACTGATGCAAGCTGACAGGGAACAACTCCGCCAACAAGCCTATTCTTCTTTAGAAGCAAAACAATGGACGATGGCACAACACCTCTTTGAGAAACTACTTGCAGATAACCCGAATGATGAGCATATTTGTCATGACTTTATGGTTGCACTCGATGGGGCAGGTCAGTTTGAGATATTGCTAATGCATGCGCAACAGGTACTTGAATACGATCCAAACGCGGCATACGCACTTGCATTCAAAGCACGTGCCTTGCAAAAACTTAATTTTATTTCAGAGGCCACTATTGCCAACGATTTAGCTTTATTGCTCGACACACATCTAGCACTCGCCTGGATCAATCGAAGCGGACTTCAACTGTTACAGCAGAAGTTTCCAGAGGCACTGCGCAGCGCGCTACATGCTGTAGAAATGGCACCTTCAGACGCGCGAGCATGGGCAAATAAAGGTGTTGCATTGCTGAACCTGAACAGTCTTCTTGAGGGATTAGACGCCTTTAATACAAGCCTTGCCTGTGACTCCACAAATCTCTTTGCACTCAAAATGAAGAGCGAAATTCTTTTGCGGCTCGGTCGCCTCACCGAGGTTGTAACGACTGCCCAACAAATATTGCACGTTGATCCAACCAATATCGAGGCACTCTCGTTCGCAATCCAGGCACTTCGTTCGTTGGAACGCTACAAAGAACTGCAACATATGGCGAAAGAGTTAACACGCCTCGATCCCAACAACGCCTTTGCCTGGGAAAACTATATACGGAGTCTACGTGGCACAGGCAATTTTGCAGAGGCAAATGAAGCGTTTGAGCAGTTGTTAGACCTCGATGCCAGCAATGTACGCTTCTGGACGCTCAAGGCCGATACACTCTATCGCTTGTCGCGCTACCGTGAAGCCGTAGCCATCGCCGATCACGCAATATATCTGAGTCCAGATTATGCTCCCGCGCGCTGGATACGCGAACAAGCGTTGAAACGCATGTATCAGAGGAAGAGAAATAAATAAACAGCACAATTGGTTTTTTGAGTATTGAAAACAACAAGATGTGGGACGGAAAAAACAAAAAGAGTTGGCAACACAACGTCGTCTTTGCGTGCTTGTAGCGTCGCCCGCAGTCGCTCGGAGACGACAACACGAATGCGGCGTTGATGCTGCTCATAGCGTGCAAGATCGTCTGATTGCAGACCCGTCACCTCGACCCACGGCATAAGCGATTGCATACCAACGGGTGGATGATCGAATTGTACCCATACGTTCATCTCCCACTTCTCAGGGCGTGGAATATCGAAGAGAATCTCGTAGTCCGCGATGTCAAGCTCTAGCTCTCTGGCAAGTTCGCTCGCCAGCGTTTGTTCGACTCTATGGCGGCGTTCAGCGTCCCAGAAAAGCGCGTCGAGTCGGCTAAAGAGACGACCGGCAGGACGACTGAACTCCAGAACGACTTTGTAAGGGCGCCGCAATTCAAGGTCCGAGGTCAACGCACGAGAACTTGCTGGCATGGTTGGTTGCGCCAGGAGAATGAGCAGCGATCTATCGTCGAGTCCCATTAACTGTTCAGGGCGTAGTGCCTCTGCTTTTATCGCGTCATAGACGGCCCGCACAAGCATTACCTGAAACGAACGGCTCGTATGATGCCAGTAGATATTATCGAACATCTCTTGCCGTGCATGAATCAGCGAATGCAGTGGACTGATACCCTTTTGCGTTACAACCATGCGTCGCTGCCCCTCTACATTCGCGTTGATACGAATTGAACTCAGTAGACGCGCAACATCGACACCGCCATATGGCACATTACAGGCACGGGCGTCGCGCGGTAAATAATCGAGCTTATCCACATCCAGCGCGCCACTCAAGAGTTGCTGTAGCAACGCGTCATCTGGATGCAACGCTTTCACCTTTGGCGGGTCGATAAAGTCCGCCACCCGTTCGGGCGAAAGGGCATAGTCTTGCTCAAGAATTGTGGCAATATCACCATTCTCGATAATTGAGCGTCCTACCTGCTCATGAAAGATGATGGGTGCTCCAAGTTCCTCAATGGTATGTGAAAAGGGGTAGTGCCCGATGTCGTGCAATAACGATGCAACAACCAGCGTTTGAATACTGCTAATCGCAATACCATGCAACCCGCCCTGTTGCAGCAGTGAGCGTAGAGCGCGCACGGTGAGATGATAACAGCCAAGACTATGCTCATAGCGGGTATGAGTGGCGCCCGGCCACACACGATAGACAAAGCCAAGCTGCTTAATCTGTTGCAAGCGCAAAAATGCCGCCGTTCCGATCAGTTTCTCTTCACGTCGGCCAAGTGGAATGAGATCGTAGAGGCTATCACGAATCGTGCTTATCGGATTGACATCCGGCAAAAGAGGCTTACCGTCAACATCTGTGCCAGTAGCCTCCATGCCGTCTTGCACCACCGTTTCAGGAGCCGAAATATTCTGTTGTTGTATGGCAGGACGCTTCGGAGAAACGTCTCTTGGCTGTTGTATGCTCATACCCCTGATTGTAGCAGAGAAGAAGGAATATTGTCTACAAGAATTGTATGTGTGTATAATGAGAGAAACGTAGACTATCCCACTTTCAGGGAAGAATGCGACGGACACTGTGTTGTCCGTCGCATTCTTGATTACAGAAGGACATACTATTTCTTATGCAGGACATACCAGAGATTCGACTATTAGCCATAGACATCGACGGAACCCTACTTACACCACAGGGAGTGATTGCGCCAGCTACCCTTCGTGCCGTACGAGCCGCGCAAGAAACTGGCATTATTGTAACGTTAGCCACAGCACGTCGTTATCTCAACACACGCCAACTCGCGGACGCATTGGGACTATCTATTCCGCTTATTCTGTACGATGGCGCATTAATTCTACAGCATCCACAGGGGAAGATGCTTCATACGTATCCATTGCAAGCGGACATCGCGCAACAAGCAATTGAGATACTGGTACGGTACAACATTCAGCCCGTTGTCCACCATATGCTTGACGGAGTGGAGGAGATATGGACTGGACCCGCGGAACTGGATAACGCGTGGGTTGCCGAATATTTCAGCGTGTTTCCGCGTGTGATACGACACATGCCCTATGCCACACTCTGTACGGGACAGCCGGACCCTTTGCGCGTTGTTGCCTTTGCGCCGCAAGAGGTTATCACGAGTCTGGTACCGGAAGTAACAGCGTTGCAATGCTCGTGGAATGCCATTAAGCAAGGCAACTTTCACTATGCTGAAATGGCGATCATGCGCACACATTGTTCAAAGGCTAGTGGCCTCAATACACTAGCACAACAACTCGATATTCCGCTAGCACACGTCATGGCGATTGGCGACAACAATAACGATATCGAGATGCTGGCGGCGGTCGGCTGGGGCGTCGCGATGGGACAGGCAACGGATACTGTACGTGCCGTCGCCAAAGCCATCACTACCAGTAACGCGGAAGACGGTGTTGCGCGAGCCATTGAGCAGTACGCACTACGCTCAAGCAGTACGCGTTGAACGTGCTGTTTCAAATTCCTTGAGGCGCGCGACCTGTCGTTCATTTGGGGCCGCTTGCCAGCGTTTTTGCTGCACGAGCGCAAGGGCATCGCGCGCCGACATACCGTCGTACATCAGTGTTGCGCACGTAAGCAGAACGCTACGGCCAACACCATGTTCGCAGTGAATGAGGACGCGTCCGCCCTCTTGCATATGCTTATTAGCCCATTTCGCACCCTCCTCCAGTTGCTCAACTGTTAGAGGATAGGTATCAGGCGTGGGCAGGTAAAGCAACGAAATATTTTCTTGTGCCAGTGCCTCTTCATCGTCGTGATATTCCGAACGTGTATCAATCACATGTGTGACACCAGTCAACCCCAATATATGTACATCCTCTGGGCGCACACGACCTCCGACGGCGAGGTGCTCATTAACCCAACTCATGTTCAGCTTATCGGGCAGGGGTATATGAAGAGCACGGGCAACTCGTTCGCCCGCAGAATTTTCGGGAAAGAGACGGGCCGCGATACGCGTCCAAAAGCGATAGAGAACGCGTTGCACTCCAGAGAAAGCCCAGCGTGTCGTAGAAAATCGAATAGAAGGCGGTGTGAATTGTGTATCTGGTGTATTTGCTGACATAGAGAGAAATCCTTAAGAAGTGAGTTGTTATATGTCCTTATCGCCTTCTCCAAAGGCACGGATACGCAGATTGGTGAGACGACGTACGACAGAGCTTTTCATCAATGTGCGTGGTAAGCGGCGGCGCAAACGGCGAATGCGAATCGCGGACTTCAAGCGACCGGACATTGTGCGTTGGCGTGTTTGCCAGTGCTGCGACTGCCATGTCCCTGGCCTATCGCTGGAAGGCATATAACTCAAAATGCATTCCGCGATATCGAATGAGGCACGGGGGCGACTAATACGTTTCGCGTTCTCTTTCTGACGACGCAACTCCAGTGAACCGGGACGAATGAGGCGGCGCAGTGCATCTATAAGCGTTGGTGCTTCCAGAGCAAGCGAGCCAACACTGTTATCGACGACAAAATCAATGTTGCCCTCTTCCTGCCCCGGCACATAGCCGCTTAGAATGATGGGCAGGTTACATGCCAACGCTTCACAAATTGTGCCCGGCCCTGCTTTCGTGATAATAACGTCGGAGACATGCATCAATTCGGGCATATTTTGTACGAAGCCGAATATTTTCGCGGGAACATGCAGACTTGAACGCGTCCGTTGCAGGTGTGTGTACAGGCGTCGATTACGGCCCGTGACAACCAGCAATTGTACCGGCAAGTGCGCGCGCGAAATAGCTCTTACCGCTTTTTGTAAGCCGCCCGCACCGTCGCCACCACCAACAAGAAGAATAGTTGGTACACCCGGCCTCAAGTTGAATTTGCGCTGTAATTCTGCTTTACTCGCGACCGCCACCGAAAACTTCGGATCGATGGGCATCCCCAGCAGACTGACATGTTCAGGGTCCAGGCCACGTTCTAAGTAGAGTTGCTTTGCTTGCTCCGTTGGCACAATATAGCGGTCAACTCCTGGCGAGAACCACGCATGGTGAATGCTTACCAGATCGGTTACAACGGTGATAAAGGGAATGTTCAGTTGTAGTTCATGCAACGCTTGCACCGTGACGTGGTTCAGCATGGGGTGAATGGAGACAATTACATCAGGTTTGACACTCGTGATGAGACGGAGTAGCCCGTTAAAAACCAGTGGCGTTGCCACGGTTTTCACGGCTATCATAGCGGCATCACGGTTACTTTGCTTGAAAAATTCGCCGTAGAGTTTCGGATTATAGCGGATGGTCGGGCCATAGAGCTTGACAGCCTCACGCAAAGGAAAGCGGCTATACTCTTCAAAGACATCCACAATGACAGTGCGATAAGTAGGAGGTTGCGACAAAACTGCTGTAGCAGTCTGTGTCGCCGTTTGTGCGCTAGCACTTCCTGCCGCAAGCTGTGTTTCTTGTTGAGCTTGCCATGCTTGCTGCTGCTGTTTAGAAATTATAGTGATAGCATTGTTGATTGCATTGGCGGCACTACGATGGCCTGCCCCGGTATCGGCAATCAGAAATAGGATGGTTCGTTGCGTCTCATTCACCAGAAAACACACCCTTTGTATTCAAAAGTACAATCAAAAAAGAGATAAAGGATTGCTTATACGCCCCTTTACCTCTTGAATATGCGTTATTAAATCCTACTCTTCGTCTTGTAGGTTAAAGCGTTTGCGGAAGCGCTCCACACGACCCGCAGAGTCGAGGATACGCTGTTGACCTGTGAAGAACGGGTGGCAATTGGAGCACACATCAACCTTCAAAACAGGCTTGACACTTAACGTCTTGAAGCTATTGCCACAGGCGCAACTGACCGTGGACTCAACATAATTTGGATGAATTCCCTTTTTCATTACTTGGCTCTCCCATATAATATCAATGGTAATAGGCTTTTTCGTCACGGGGAGCATTTCTTCCACCGCGTTTCGTCTGCTTACACCGTCATTAGCAATGCAGACATGATTGTACATGTATTACCTTGCCACGTCAAGTATGTGTCAGCAAACATAGCCCACGCGCCATTGTTCGCATTGTACTAAAGATAACACCGAGAGAGACAATTTTATGCCCAGACATGCTAACGATGAAGAAGAATAATGTGGTGTGGTACACTACCCTAAAATGTTCTTTTTCCTATCTATTATCAAGGAATCATCCAAATTATGATTGAACGCTATTCTTTGCCGGAAATGGCTACTTTATGGTCAGACACGCATAAAACAGATAAATGGTTACAGGTGGAGTTACTTGTCTGCGAGGGCTGGGCGCGTGAAGGTGTCATTCCACAGGACGCGATGGAGAAGATACGTTCCGCCAGCTATAACGCTCAGCGCATGCAGGAGATCGAACAGGAAACGCATCACGATATCATCTCGTTTCTGCGTTCAATTCAGGAGCAGTTAGGACCCGAAGGACGCTTTATTCATCTTGGCCTCACCTCGTCCGATGTACTGGATACGGGTTTAGCGGCGCAACTCAAAGAGGCTGGACAATTGCTCATCACGACACTGACACACTTGAGCGAGGTGGTGACACAAGACGCGGTACAGTACAAGTATACTCTGATGGCTGGCCGCACACATGGCATTCACGCGGAACCGCTTACCTTTGGCCTCAAGCTCGCGCTCTGGGTGGACGAACTGCGACGACACCAGCAACGTTTGGCCTCGGCACTGGAACAGGCGACGGTAGGCAAGATTTCTGGCGCGGTTGGCACACATGCGACAGTTCCACCGCAGATTGAAGAGTTCGTGTGTGGACAAATGGGCTTAGGTGTTGCTTCCATCTCAAATCAGATTGTGCAACGCGACCGGCACGCACACTTTATGACCACACTTGCGCTTCTTGGGAGTTCGCTTGAAAAGATGGCGCAGGAGATTCGCCACCTGCAACGTACAGAGCTAAGCGAGGCATTCGAGCCGTTCGGGAGCGGTCAACAAGGCTCATCGGCGATGCCCCATAAGCGCAATCCTGAATTATGCGAACGTATTTGTGGCTTAGCGCGCGTACTACGTGGCTATAGCATCACCGCGATGGAGAATGTCGCACTCTGGCACGAGCGTGACATTAGTCACTCCTCAGCCGAGCGCATCATTCTTCCTGACGCCTGTATTCTCCTGCACTACATGCTCACCATTTTCACGAACGTCATGAGCGGCTTACAGGTTGACGCCGAACGTATGCAAACCAATTTGAATATGACGGGAGGCCTCGTCTATTCACAACGCATTCTGCTTGCATTGATCGACAAGGGCGTAGGTCGGCAGGAAGCGTATAAGATGGTGCAACGTAACGCAAAACAGGTGTGGAGTCTGGCCAGTGCCGGTCCCGTGCAGAGTCCTGCACTACTCGAAGCATTAAGCAGCGACTCTGAAGTCATACAGTATCTTTCGCCCAACGAGTTGCGTGAACTTACCAGTAACGATTACTATCTCAAGTATATCGACACATCATTCAAACGAATAGGATTGTAGGGGTCTAATTCATTACACCCTCTCAGCGATTGAATAGGATTGTAGGGGTCTAATTCATTACACCCTCTCGGCTCACAACAATGTTGTCAACAGGATGTAATAGCATTAGACCCCTACGGGGGACATCATTGAAAATTTCAGAGCAGACACGAGCAACCATTACAACCAAAAGCATATTAGAGCAACGACGCGTTCCATCGCTTGTTGTTGTATTTGCACTCTTTGAATTGTGCTATCTGCTTCTCGTTGCGCTTTCGCCTTTGACACGATTGGGAATGAGCAATACGCCAATCGCTCAAGACTGGTCCTGGACGCTTATACCCTTCCAGATTTTATTGGCAATCCTTGGCTCATCTGTATCACAGACGTGGGTTGTTCCAACGATACTAGCTTTAACGCTATTAGGTCTATTAGCCACATATGCCTACGGAATACTATCTGTCAATACATCTATAGGATTTGCGGGGCAAGAGCGTAATGAATTAAGGCTCCTACAAGCAACATATCTTTCAAACCAAACACACAATCAGCGACGTTGGCTCTATATTCTATTGGGGGGAACGCTGCTCTTTAGCCTGACACTCCTTGTACAGCCGATGCTGTTCTCGGATGATGTATTCACCTATATTTTTTCGGGACGCATTCTCACGCTCTACCACGCCGATCCATTCAATACAGCACCTATGCAGTTTCCCACGGACCCGTATTTGCGCTGGGTTGTTGCGGGACATGATGCGCCGAATCTCTATGGACCACTGTGGTACTACATTTCCTCATTGCTCGTCAGCATTGGCGGCTCTCATCAAATTGCAACGCTTCTACTCTTCAAAGGATTAGCAGTTCTCGCACACCTCGTAAATGTCATGCTGGTTTGGAGTATTCTCGGTCGCAATGCTCTCCAACGCCGTGTATTGGGGACGTTGCTGTACGCATGGAATCCGCTCATATTGATAGAATTAGCGGGTAGCGGGCATAGCGAAGGAGTGTTACTGCTACTACTTTTCCTGGGCACATGGCTATACTTTGCACAAGAAGAGCGTTGGCTTCAGTGGAGCGCGTTTCTCGTTTTTGGTCTGGCACTCAGTATGAATCTGATTGTCGCTCTATGCATACCGCTTCTATTATGGTTTGATGTACGCTCGGAGCGAAATATCACACGGGCAATAGGTGGCTTTTGCTGGCGTATAGCACTGGTATTGCTTCCCGCGCTGGTCATCTGGCTTCCCTTCTGGCGTGGTGCTACCACCTTTTTCGCGCTTACCTCCGCCATAGACATGCAACATTTTATTCATTCACCAATCGGAACACTTGTTGGCCCAAATCATGCTTTCTTTCACCTGATTGCCTATGTCTTGCGTTTCCCCGCGAGTTGGGACCCTATCTCCTCTGCCGATGTTGCGTTGCGCGGTTCAGCGACCTTTATTTTTGTGTTGATCTATGGCAATGTGTTTGGTCGTGTGCGCAATGCACCAGTGACGCGAGTTGAGCACTATGTTTCCCCCCTTGAGGAAAGTCCTGGTTTTGATGTGCTCCTGTATGCATGGAATGTTGCGGTCTTTGCCTATTTGATGTTGGTGTCTGGCTGGTTCTGGCCATGGTACCTGTTGTGGGTACTCTGGATTGCCGCCTTGCGACGCTTTGATACCTTTACCTTAACAATGCTCATTCTATCAGGCACAGTACTTTTTTTCTATCTCTCTATGGGACTGCTGAAAGCACCTGTCGCCTTCTATCAATCAACACTTATTTTTGGTCTACCTCTTGTTTATCTGATAAGCGTTAAGAGTAGACGGAGAGAAAGGACCACAATTCTTCATGACGGACGAAGTGAAACAGCGTAAGCTAGAACATGTCACGGTCGCGCTTGGGCAAGATGTATCGGCTCCACAGCGCGCGAACTGGAACGATATACGCTTTGTGCACCAGGCACTACCAGAGGTCAACCTGGACGAAATTGACACCGCCGTTTCGTTTCTACAGCGACGTTTGCGCTATCCACTCTTCATATCTTCTCTTACTGGCGGTCATCCCGACGTAGCCACGATCAATACAAATCTTGCGCGCGCCGCCGAGACCTATGGGCTTGCCTTAGGCGTTGGAAGTCAACGCGCGGGCATCGTCAATCCCGATGTCGCCAGTAGTTATGCTATTACACGTGAAACGGCTCCAAACGCTTTTTTAATCGCTAATATCGGCGCGCCACAACTCATTCCACAGGCCCGTCACGCGGCATTCACACTCGAACAGGTACAACGTGCTCTCGACATGATTGGCGCGAACGCTCTAGCCGTGCATATGAATAGCCTGCAAGAGGCGGCTCAACCAGAGGGAGACCGTCGCGCAATGGGTGAAGCCGAGGCTCTGAGAAAAGTGACGCAACAGGTAGGAGTTCCCGTCATTGCGAAGGAGACGGGAGCGGGCGTCTCGCGTGAACAAGCATTGTTGCTACGCTCCTGTGGCGTCTCCGCGATAGACGTTGGCGGCGCGGGCGGCAGCAGTATGTCCGCAATGGAGGCGGCACGTTCGCAGTCGCGTGGCGATGAGCGCACGATGAATATCGGTCTGCTCTATCGCGATTGGGGCATTGCAACTCCCATAGCACTCGTAGAGGCGAGTAGCGCGAAACTACCGCTTATCTCTACTGGCGGTGTACGCAACGGATTGGACATGGCCCGCGCCCTCGCGCTAGGTGCCACGCTCGTCGGCATAGGCTTTCCCTTCCTCAAAGCCGCCAGCGAGAGCTACGACAGCGTGTGCGAACTGCTTGAAAGTCTCATCGCCCAACTTCGCGTCGCCATGCAGCTAAGCGGAGCCGCCACCATCGAGCAGTTGCGTCAGGTCGATGTGGTCGTGCTGGGCGAGACGCGCGAATGGCTCACATTACGCGGCTTCGAGGAAGACCTGAAGGCAATGGCGCAACGTCGCTGGCGTCAGATCAAGGCCGATAGCGGGGAGTAATCCTCTGGCGTGTTCACATTCACAAACGAGTGCAACTGTGGATCAATTTCTCGCAGTTGCGCCTCTTCTATGTAACGTATGGATGCAACAGCCAGCAGGCTACGTGGGTCACGGCGTCCTGCTTGCAAGCGTTCCTCTATAAAAGGTAAAAGAGAACGAGGATAGACCGCAAAGAGAACTTGTGGAATACCGTTGACAATAGGCACTAGCAATGAATTGTCATCAAGCGATTGTGAGAGCAAAAAGGATAGCATCTCAGGTTGCACAAAAGGCATATCTACCGCTAGAACAAGTGCATGAGTTGCGTGTATGGCTTGCAGTCCAGTATACAACCCCATAAGCGGACCAACATCAGGCGACTCGTCTGTGACGACGCGAACATCAAGATGCCCATACAGAGTGGCTTGCGCTACGTTTCTTGCCACAAGCACAACCTCGCTACATTGCTTAGTCAACAAGGTAATGAGATGTCCTACAAAGGTAGTATTGGGATTATTGGGCAGTGGTAAGAACGCTTTGTCTTGGCCCATGCGTGTGCTATGCCCACCCGCGAGAATGACGCCTGCGATGGAAGCATGACCGGAAAAATGTATTCCAGGGTGCCCGCAAGGGGAAACGTGCCCCACAAAAGACCCGGCCAGATTGGGGCGCCTTTGACCCCCCACCCCC